>CAZXTS010000032.1:0-20876 GCA_964643745.1 uncultured Chloracidobacterium sp. | reverse complement strand
TGACACGGAAATTGCGCCACGGCGTATTTATATTCAACGGCGGCTGATTTGGAACTATTATTCCAAAGGCCCTGGTTCCTTTGTTGACACGCTGCAGGTCGTTCGTACCATTGGGCATTATCAATACGACCTTCCACGTGACCTGCGGCACGACGATCTGTCCTTGTGCGATGGTTCCTGCATTTCCGTGGCCGCCTGAAAATATGTAGATCTCTTGGCCCTGGTTCGCCAGCGAGCGGAGATATTGCTCAAATTCTTCCCATGGTCCCTGATTGTTTGCCGAAAGCTGCGGCATAAAATTGGTCATCAAAAAGGTGGCCGAATTATCAGGTATAGACCGAGTGCGGTCGCCCGATGGACACGTATGCCCGCGGTCATAGCCGGAACCTGAATAGTCGCTATCCTGAACACGATACCAACCATCAGGCAGCGACGGGTCGGGCCGATAATCATCCTGCCGAGGTGCACTTCCGATCCATGTGCTGTCCAGCCGCCACGCGACCCAGTTTGCCGTTGCCTTGTTCCGATTATATGAAAGCGTGTATTGTGGCTTCGGCATCAGGTAATTGTTCTCGTTCGCGATATCCGGCGTTGCGTTGCTCGGGTTGCCAAAAAGCAGCGGATCGTCGTCCGGCAATGGAGCGTTGATCGTTAAATTGACGTTGACAACAGCAACCCGGCCCTGCAGATCTACAGCCGCGCCTACGATCGGTGCAAGCCCGCCAGGCGTTCCTGGTGCGACCGTCGCGAGGTAGCTGAAAACGTTGTCGCCGGGAGTTACATCCCCATTCGTTCCGTCGTCAAAGAAAGGCTGGCTTGCCGCTCCGCCGATCGCTTCAAGATTTGCCGCAACCGTTATATTGGTGCTTGGCGGCGTCGTGGCAGGAATGACGCTTACCGTAAGCAGGGTGTTTCCGCCCTGAGCCACAACATTCGGGCTTGCCTGCATTCCGGCCTGCAGCGTGCCGCCGAGATTACACGTATTTACCGCAGAGCTCGAATTGCGCGGAGCAGGAGCCGACAGGGAAAAGTCGGCCGAGTTATTATCCGTATCAGCGCAGCCGCCGTTCGCGCGAAAAATAGCCGTCGTAACACTCATTGCGGGCGATGCGGCCGCACCTTCAAAACAATTTGCGGTCCCATATCCGACGCGGTCCACAAGCGATGCATCTACCGGACAAGACTGTGCAGGCAGCCGCGTCGAAATATTTACAAGCGAGACCTTTCCGTTTGTCGCCGAAAGATTCGGTATGAAACCTTCGGGGTCGAGCACTGTTGCGATGAAATCGGGTGTCGGCAATGCTGCTCCGACCGCACCGTTGGAAGCGAACTGGACAAGATAATATTGCCCGGGCTGTAGCATGAAATTCGGAAGCGGAAATGCCGGAAGCCAGTTCGATCCGCTGGCCGAAGCGTACTGAACAGACCAGCCGTTCAGGTTCACTGCCTCAGTGCCTCTGTTGAACAGCTCAACGTAATCATGCGTGAATGGTGCACCTGACAAACCGCCGCCGCCGTAGGCTTGGCTGATAACGACATTTGGCGAGACGAAAGCCCGGCTGTTCTCAGCCGAAACTAGATCAGGTCCGATAACTGCAGAGATCAAAATGAATACTGCAACGAAAACGTGAAAGATCCGCTTGAATAAAATCCGCATAAAACTGCCTTTGCATCGAAAATTGAAATGGGGTCAATAGATACTTTTAACACAAACATAGCGAAAATCCTCACCCATTCCGGTAACAATAAACTTGAATTTAATATTGCGATCAATGATCGAACGGCCCCTTCTGCCGAATGAAACGACCTAGAGAAACGAAAGTCGCTCAGCAATGTACCTTCGGACAGGTTCGTTTTCGGTGAGTTTGACGGCGCGTCGAAAGGCGGTTTTGGCTTCTTCATTTTGGCCTGAGGCAGATAGAAAATGGCCCGTGACGATATGAAAAAGCCCGAACGATGTCATCAGATAGTGTTGCCCGAGTCTTTCAAGTTCGGCCAGCGCGGTCAATTCGCCTTTGGCCTGGCCGATCGCCACGATACGATTCAGGTCTATTACCGGTGAATAGCTGCGGGCGAGCAATAGTTCATAACATTCGATGATGCGTGCCCAGTCCGTTTCCGCAAATGTCGGCGCGAGCGAGTGTATCGAGGCGATCTCGGCCTCGATGTGATAATCGGAAAGCTGGTCGCCGCGAGCCGAGCGGTGCAGTCTTTCCAATCCCGCCGCGATCGCCCCGGCGTCCCATTTCATCCGATCTTGGTGCGAGAGCATAATAAGATCGCCTCCGGAGCCAACGCGCGTTTCCAAACGCGCGGCCTGAAAGAAGAACAGAGCGAGAAGTGCATCAGCCCGCGGTTCACCGACCGTCGGGTGGTCAGCGACGATCGTGCAAAGTCGGATAGCTTCATGGCACAGTTCGCGGCGTATCAATTCATCACCCGAGGTCGCTGAATAGCCTTCATTGAACATCAAATACAAAACCCTCAGAACAGAATCTGTTCGTTCGCCGAGCAGGTCACCCAATGGTATCTCGAATCGAACATTGCCGCTCTTAAGTTTTTGCTTAGCTCGTGTCAGCAACTTCGCGATCGATCCGTCATTTGCGAGGAAGGCACGGGCGATCTCGCGGATCGAAAAACCGCCGACGGTCTTCAGCGTAAGCGCAACCTGTGAATCGGCGGGTATCGCCGGGTCGCAGCAGGCAAACATCATCCGCAACTGGTCTTCGGCGATCTCGCCGGAATAATGAACTTCGTCGGGTATTTCCGAACGGAATTCCGTGGCTTTTTCGAGGGTTTCAAGCTCGGCAACAAATTTGCCGCGTCGCAATTGATCCAGCACCTTGTTCTTTGCGGTCTGTATCAGCCAGGCATTTGGGTTCGACGGAATCCCACCGAAAGGCCATTTCTTCATTGCCGCAAGCATCGAATCCTGGATCGCATCTTCAATAAGATCGATCTTCTCGATGCCGAATATACATACCAAAACGGCGACCATCTGCCCGGCATTGTGCCTGAACAGATGGTCCAGTGTCTGCAAGGTCGATGCTTGCGGGTTCATTATCTAATCGGTCGGTTCTATCTCGCGAAGCTCAATGCGGCCACCGTATTTCAGGTGCGGGCATTCTTCGGCGATCTTGACCGCCTCAGCATAATCGGCCGCCTTGATGGTAAAAAATCCTCCGATCACTTCCTTTGCTTCCGCAAACGGGCCGTCGCTTACACGGAATTCACCAGCCCATCCGCTCAGATGTTTTCCACCTTCGTCTTTCAGCTTTTGTCCGCCGGCATATTTGCCCTCAACTTCCAGCTTTTTCGACCAACCGACGTATTCGGCGATGACCGCTTGAATATCTTGCGGTGAAAGCTGTGAAAGATCGGCCGGTTCTTCGTGCAATATCAATAAATAATTTGGCATTTTTTTCTCCATTTCGTAAATTTAGCGGAACCGGCAATACCGACCCCGCTATCTAAACGAACGAGCAATTGAAAAATGGACAGGCGCCGGAAAATAAATCACCGAATACGAATAATTTGATCCATCAGTGCCTGAGCGTTCGGCGAATTTAGCCGAACAAGTTCACGGTGTGAGCGCATCGCCGCCTCGCGATTTCGCTGGCCGACGTGGATCATTCCCAGATAGTAATGGGAAACCGCGTCGTCCGCATTCAGCTGTATCGCCCGATTCAGCGTCGTCATTGCTTCCGCGGTCCGGCCCAACTGCCAATAGGAATAGCCTAGCTCACGGTGATAATGCGCAGGCTTGTCGTTTATCGAGAGCAGCCTCAGCAGTACGGATACCCCTTCCTGATAGCGCTTCTGCTTGTTGTAGCACCAGCCGGCCCGATAGAGTGCGGTCTGGTTGTTCGGAGAATAGGTCAGAGCTTTTGTGTAGTTTACGAGTGCCGATGGGTAGTCCTTCTTCGAATCAAAATAGACCTCGCCAATGCCGAGGTGCGCCAAAGTAAAATCCGGCTTTGCTCGGATGGCTGCTTGATAAGCTGCGATCGCCGCATCATCGCGGCCGAGTTTGAAGTTGGAATAACCGGCCTCTGCATGCGCCTGATAGTAATCAGGTTTGGTCCTTAACGTTTGATTTGCCCACCGCAATCCCTCGTTATAATTACCGAGTTCGTTATAGGCCCACGAGATGTTATACATCGCGATGTGATTATTCGGCGAATATTTTAATCCTTCGAGATAAGCATTGATCGCTTCGCGGTTCTGTTTTGTGCCGTAATAATAGGCATCGCCGAGCCCCATGTGGGCGCCCGAATTGGTCGGGTCAAGCTGGATGGCCCGCCGGAACGAAAGGATCGCCTCGTTGTTTTGCCCAAGCTTTCGCTGTGCGAAACCAAGCTCTTCGTACGAATCGGAATAATCTGATCTGATCGCAATGGACGCGCTAAGGTACGGAATTGCTTCGCGATATTTAGCAAGGTCGTTGTAAAGAGCGCCGAGTTCATAGTTTGCGATATATGATTTCGAGTTAAGCGTAAGAGCACGCTTTAGAGCCACTATCGCTTCGTTGTTCTGTTTCAGCCTTCGGTGGGCGTAGCCTTTCTCAACATAAATAGGTGCCTCATTTGGGCCGACGGTCGAGGCGCGGTTCAATGCGACAAGAGCTTTTTGATACTCCTCAAATTCGTTGTAGATCCAACCTATCCGAAACAGGGATTTTAGAAGCGGCTTGATCTTGACGGCGGCTTCGTATGCGGCAAGCGCGCTGTCGTGGTCGCCGGCATCGTAATACTTGTCACCTTCGGCCTGGAAAGACTCGGCGGTTCGCGCAGCCGGAACCACACGTTTCGGCGCAGTTCGTTTAACCGTCGGCTTGGTCGTTCGCCGGACACGCGTTTCAGTCTTGGCAGTTTCCGCATCCGCTCGGCCGCCGGCTGCCATTTGTGCTTCGCCTGGAACCGCGAAAGGTGAAGTTAACAAGAAGATCGCTATTAGATAACTGGACTTGAACATTTTCGTAACCTCGCTTTCGAGAAGAACGTGCAGGTTAGCGTTTCCTGCACAGGAACTTTACCGGGTAGGCTGCGGATAGACCACCGGGCTCTTGTTTCCGGCATTATCGACAGCCCGAACGCCAAAGAAAACGTTGTCCTTTGACATATTTTTCATCACATGGCTCGTCACTTTTCCAACCCCGACCGAATTTGTCCAATGCGGTGCGGTCGTATCGCGCCAGACTATTTCATAGCCTGCAATGTCGGCTTTATCGGACGCATCCCATTTCAATTCCGTATCGTTGCCGAGCCTGCCCGTTACGATTCCGACGTTCTTGGGTTTCGCCGGAGCGTTCGCCAGGCGGGCAAGGCTCGCGGCATTTATGCGGGTGACGTTCGCGACATAACCGAAATCAACGTATTCGGATGTGTCACCGTAAAACTTGCCGTCAACGGTGCGGACGTTCTGGTGCTGATGGTCGTAATCTTCGTTGGGCTCGGTGAAGCGGACAGCCGCAAAGCCATTTTCAAGGAACGGGATGTGGTCGCCGCCGCGGCCAAATCTATCGCGGCGATAGATCATCATCACGCCAAAATTCGGCGAATAGATCTCTGCGGTTTCGTAAACATAACGCCCAAGCTGGCGTGCCGGTGAATCGTTCTCGCCGCCGACGCTTCGACGCGTTGCCGCTTGCTGTTCGGTCTCATTCGACGGAACACCTTCGGCAAAAACGCGAACCTTATTTCTGTCGGGCGAATTCTTAAACGTTGTCACACCGCCGACGATGTCGTTGGTGAACATCGCCTCGATGTTCATCATTTCCGCGACCGCCTGTTCGGCAAAATAACGTGCACCGAGCAGGCCCTGTTCTTCGCCGGCAACTGCCATAAAGATGATAGTCGCGTCGAATTTCAGCTTCGACATCACGCGTGCCATCTCGATCACCGCGGCTGTTCCCGAAGCGTCGTCGTTCGCGCCCGGAGCATCGCATTCGCCATCGGTCGGCGATGTGCACATCGAATCGTAATGGCCGGAAACAATATAAATACGCTCCGGATCGGTCGTTCCCTTTAGCGTGGCGAACACGTTCGTTATCACTGTCGGCTGTGGAATTCGCGGAGCTACGGGCTGTGTAAACGCCTGCTTTTCAACGGTCAAACAGCCGGCGCATGCAACACTGATCCGCTCAAATTCGGCAAAGATCCAATCGCGTGCAGCACCGATGCCTCGTTTCGGATCATCCTGTGCGGACAGCGTGTTTCTCGTCCCGAAAGATTCGAGCTTTTTGATATCAGCTTCGATCCGCGCCGCCGAAACATCCGATAACATTTTGACGATGGCCGGATCGGGTTTCGGCGCCTGAGCGGCACCTGCTCCGGCAAAAAGGGCAATGAATGGCAATATGAAAAGCAGTTTCCGATCAAGCATATTTAGTTTGTTTTCCTTGAAATGAGCCGATATCTTAACACAACCTAGCGTGATAAAACATCGAACGCCCGCAAACGACTGCCGTCCGCCGAATAAAGCAAACTCACCGTTTCGTCCGTTGTAAATTGCGCGTCCGGATCGGAAGCTAAAATATATCTCGCGTCGCGGCCGGTGTGGACATTCACACCGACAAGGCCTTTGCGATCGAACGGTTTTGGCAGATCGGTATAGAAATACATATGGCTGCCGCGAAGTTCGGCGACGCGTTTTCGGCGGAGCAGATAGTTCGAAAGCCTGTCGGCGTATCGTGCCGGATCGAGCCGATCGAGCACGCTTTCCTGCACATCTGCACTCGATGGCGTTAAACGCGAAACTCCTGTACGGGTGATCTGCGAACGAATGCTCGAAGGCGTAATAACTTGAAATCCACTCAGGCGACTTATCGCTCCCGGCGCCCGGGCAAACGATCCGAATGAATAGATCCTTTGTGTTGCAGAGTTGCGGGCAGCATTGCTGGCAAGCGTCGCTAGATCGAACGAACCAAAGCGTGTACGCATTCCCGACCAGCGAAACGAATTAACGGTGCTAGCTAAATTCAAACCGCCGCGTGCCAAGCCGATCCCCGTTGTCGCCAATCCGCCATAACGGAAATAAAGCGCCGTTGCCCGCAAGGCAATTCCGGCAATGATGCGAAATGCTCCACGGCTTGGTGCCTTGTGCCGAACACGCCAAATGGATTGCGGATTGCGGATTGCAGATTTCGGATTTTCCGTGAACTCCTGCGACCGTTGGTTGTTTGCCAACATGTTATGAAACTGACCTGATGACTTTCGCAAATCCGCATTCCGCGATCCGCGTTCCGCAATTTCGAAAGCGGCGATCTCATCTTTGCCGCCGACGACGGCATTCCCGCGTTCATTTAGGATCACGAACTGAGCGTTGTCGATCTTGTGATTAAATTTGTCGCGGCGTTTTCCGTCCGATGCATTGATCGTGTAAATGTCGTCCTTGTCGGCTATAAGAATTGTGTTCGCGTCGCGGAAAACAAAGTTAGTCAAACCCTTGTCGGCGCCTTTGTATCGCCATTTTGTCTTGCCATTTGTTGTATCGATCGCCGAAACTCCATACGGGCCTTTCGAAACTATCTCGCCGTCTTTTAGCCGAGTGAACTGGCCGCCGGTTCTTACGAACAGAGTTTGGCCGATGATCGCCATTTCGGCACAAATGCCGAGGTCGTCGGCTTTCCACGCGACATTTCCGGTTCGCCTATCTACTGCCCGAATTCGACCGCGGCCCGAGATGTAAACATATTTGTCGTCGAAAACAGGATCGGCCTCGGTTAGTGCCAGGCCGTCTTCGTTGATCTTGAATTTCTCGCGTTCCTTTTCCTTGCCGGTAAGCGCGTCGTAACTCGTCGAGCCGTCGTAAAACAAGAACAATCGGCCATCGACCATCATCGGTGCGCGATAATTGTCGAGCGTAAATGTTATCTCGCCAAGCCCTTCACCGAATCGCGAAGGCATCATTTCGATCGAGTCATCGAGATCCTTCTTCCATAGCTCGTCGCCAGTTGAAAGCTTCAGAACGTGAACGATCGGCTTTCGTTTGAATTCGCTGCCGGCATTCGCTTTTGGATCTTTGACCAAAACTACGGCGATCAAATCGGCTTCCGGATCGACCGCAAGCTGCATCACATCGCCTTTTATCTTGTCGCTTCGCCAGATGGACGCACCAGAGATCAGATCAACGGCCTCGAGCCGCGATTTGCTGCCAAGATCGCGCGAAAAGAGGATCAGATCGGTATCGGGAATTGGCGTGACAGCCGTTTCCTCTATTTTCCCGGTCGACCGCCGCCAAATGCGTTCTCCAGTTTGCCCGTCGATCGCATAGAGACTTCGTTCGGTTCCGGCGAGAACGATCCCAAAATCGGTCGTCTGATAAAAGCGGATCGTAGAATCCAGGCCTGCATCCCAAACGGTTTGTGCAGAGACAGCGAGGGATGTCGCCAATAAGAAAAGTATGCAAATCAACTGCCGCATACCGTTTAGAATAACGCAATCTGACGACTGAACAAAGAAATTTCGAAAGAGGTTTTCATTCGTGCATTCGTGGCAAGATCTTTAGCCACAAATGCACGAATAAGAATGGCCTCAAATTTGTCTGCCGAGCCAAATGCCGCCAAGCAACCCGACGAATCCGACCGCCACGCTAAGGAATAGATAAGTGAAAGCAGTCAAAGTCTCGCCCTCTTTCATCAGGCCATAGATCTCCATTTCAAATGTCGAGAAAGTAGTAAAAGCGCCGATAAAGCCGACCATTATTGCAAGGCGCAAAACCTCAGATGTCTCAAATCGGTCTGATAAGACGATCAAAAAGAAACCGATCAAGAACGAACCCGCGATGTTGATCAGGAAAGTTGGGAAAGGGAATTTTTCAAAAACGCTCGCAAGTGGAGAAATATTGATCAAATATCTGACGACCGAGCCGAACGCCCCGCCCACGGCTATGGCAACGATCTTTGACGCGGTTTCCATAGTTTTCAGATGCTTTGCACAGATTGCGACTGCAATTACAGAAAGATATTATCATCCCTATGGCTGAAAGCATTGCGTTCTCGAAGAATCAGGACCGATCGGTCATTTACGCCGAACTCGTGCCGCAGATCGAGGCATTGGTCGCGGGCGAAGATGATCTGATCGCGAATCTCGCAAATATCGCTGCCGTTCTAAAAGAAGCCTTTGGGTTTTTCTGGGTCGGGTTCTACCTTGCCAAAGGGGATCAGCTTGTTCTCGGCCCGTTTCAGGGGCCACTCGCGTGCACCCGCATAAACTTCGGTGAAGGCGTTTGCGGCCACGCTTATTCGATCGGCGAAACTGTGATCGTGCCAAATGTCGATGAGTTTCCCGGCCATATCGCCTGCAGTTCGGCGTCGAAGTCCGAAATAGTCGTGCCGATGTTCGGTGCTGATGGCAATGTATTCGGCGTTCTGGATGTTGACAGCGACCGGCTCGACGATTTTGGCGATGCGGATCGGATCGGGCTGGAGAGTATTGTTAAGCTCATTCGGCCGAGCTGATTTTGCCGTCGGATCCCATCTCGTTAATACATTCCTCAATGCCCGTTCTTGAATAGTTCATTCACTTTTTATTTTGTAAACTCTGATTTGCTGTTGTGGCCGCGGAATCGGCTTCATTTTTCTCTATATGATCCCTATTGAATATCAGACCTGGCATTGGGTACTCTTCTTTTCCATTGTTTTGGCCGCTCTGTTTGTCGATATCGGTATCGTCAACCGAAAATCCCATGTGCCAACCCGAAAGGAGACCTTTGCCTGGGCCACCGTTTGGGTGTCGCTTGCCTTGGGATTCAATGTTTTTCTCTGGTACGAATTCGGTATAGATCACGCCAAGGTCTTTTTTACAGGCTACCTTATCGAATTGTCCCTTTCGGTCGATAATCTTTTTGTTTTCCTTTTGATCTTCGGCTATTTCAAGGTCCCGAAACAGTTTCAGCATCGTGTTCTGTTTTGGGGCATTATGGGTGCGCTTGTAATGCGAATGATAATGATCTTCGCCGGCGCCGAATTGGTCGAACGATTTCATTGGATCATTTACGTCTTCGGTGTTTTCCTTCTTTACACAGGCCTGAAGATGTTCAAGGACCAGGATGAGGGTTTCGACCCGACCGAAAGCGGAATCGTTAGGCTCGCGACACGATATATCAGGATAACTAAGGAATATCACGAGGATAAATTCATTATCAAAAAGGACGGCGTTCGGACCGGAACTCTGCTCTTGCTCGTTCTGATCGTAGTCGAATTTACTGACGTGATATTCGCCGTCGATTCGATCCCGGCGATATTTGGCATTACCACCGACCGCTATATCGTTTACACTTCGAACATCTTCGCGATACTCGGGCTTCGAACATTTTTCTTTTTATTGGCAGATATCGCCGATCGTTTTCACTATCTGAAGATCGGGCTGGCATTCATCCTCTCATTCATCGGTGTAAAAATGCTCTTGCCACTTATAGCCGAGGGCGTGATAATGTTAACAGGGCCTACCGGAGCCGTCGGCAGCTTTATTCAGCGTTATCTGAACCTCGAATTTAAGCAGGAAGTTGTAAATATTTCGCTGGCCGTTGTGGTCTCGGCGATCACGCTTTCGATCATCTTGTCGCTTGTTTTTCCGCCGGCGAAGAATGATGATGATCCGGTAACGGTGCCGCCCGACGCCCCTGACGTTTAACCGTCAGGTTGGGCTGACCCGATGGAACGTCAAAAATACCGCAAATTTTACGTCGATTGGTGGAAGATACGGCGAAGTACGCTCTACACGCTTGCCGCCGCGGTAACCGTGATCCTTATCATCGTCTTCGGTTTATGGTGGGCGATGAAGAGTGCGTGGCTAGACCCAACCGACGAGTCGGCCGCCCCAAAAGACGCTGCCCGAATAATTTCTTATGAAGGCGATGTCCGCATCATTCGAGCCCGAACCCGGCAAACAATAGTAATTACAAAGGAATTGTATGTCGCTGCGGGCGACACGATTCAGACACAATCTGACGGTCGAGCGACCGTGCAGATGGTCGATGGCTCGATCTATTCGATCAGGCCAAACAGTACCGTCGTGATCCGGGACAACTCATCGATCTTCGGCGGCAAGAACGTTCGCGTGGCGCTTGATGACGGCCAATTGAACGTACGCACCGAGGATCAGCCTGAAAACACAGAGAACGTCGTTGAGATGATGGATTCGGAAACGCGCCTGCGTTCGCAAACGGACGCCAGTTTCAACGCCGACCAGGCAAAAAGCGGCGGCGAAATTAGGATCAGCCGCGGTGCCGTCGAGACAACGGTTTCCGGTGAAACCTCGACGATCACTGCCGATGAATTTGCGGCCGTCAACGAAGGACGCATCGCACAACGCGAACAGCTATTGCAGGCGCCAAAGCTGATCACGCCGGCGAGCGGTGTACAGCTTACGGATGCGAGCGGTGCGGGTGTCGGAATTACCTTTAACTGGCAGGATTCAGGCGGCGGCCCGATCGCATCGTACTACATTCAGGTGACACGTTCACCTTCGTTTGCGGCAGATGGGATGATCGCCGACCGGTCTAACCTTACATCCCGAGAGTTTCGCCTTTCAGGCCTCGGGCCGGGAAATTATTACTGGCGCCTGAAATCTACCGCTCGTTCAGGGCAAACCAGCGACTGGAGCCAGCCGGGACGATTTACGGTCGTCCGGCGCCAGGCGGCAATGAAGGTAGAGGTGACGGAATGGAATGTAGAGCGTGTCGGCGGAAATATCTATATCATCTCGGGCAAGACCCGTCCGGGCCTTCTGATCCGTTCGCAGGGCCGTGAAACTTTCGCCGGCGGCGATGGCCGGTTCCGGCTCCAGATATCCAGTGCTGGCCAGGACAGCTCGATCGAAATGAGCGATGACAGCGGCAACCGCGCCGGATTTGTACTTTCGCTGCGAAACGGTAGGGTCGTTCGGAGGTTTTAGAGGCTCTTTTAGGTTTGGAAAAAGCGCACTCACATCATGCAGAACGGCGATCAGCCAAAAGTGTTTTTCGACTGAAGATCGCTCTTGCGATCACGTTCGTCTATATGTTCGTCGAGGCGGTCGGCGGATGGCTTGCGAATTCGCTTGCCCTGATCGCCGATGCCGGCCATATGCTGACGGATGTGGCGGCATTGACCTTAACTCTCGCCGCAATTTGGTTCGCTGGCCGGCCTGCAACATCGCGGAAGACCTACGGCTATTATCGGACCGAGATACTTGCCGCGTTCGTGAACGGCATCGCGCTTGTCTTGCTGTCGCTTTGGATAATCTATGAAGCCGTAGAGCGGCTACAGACACCGCAGGCCATCAAAGGCTTCGAAATGACCATGATCGCAATCGGCGGACTGGCCGTTAATCTCACTGCCGCTTGGCTGCTGCACTCGGATCATAAACATGATCTGAACCTGCGCGGTGCCTGGCTTCATGTGATGGGCGATCTTCTGGGTTCGGTCGCAGCGATCACGGCCGGGATCTTGATACTTGCCTTTGGCTGGGCGTGGGCCGATCCGCTCTGCAGTGTTCTGATCAGCCTGATAATCATCGCAAGCGCGTGGCGGCTGATACTTGAATCGGTAAACGTGCTTCTCGAGGGAACGCCGCGGCACATTGACATCGAAAGTGTTGAATCGGTAATTCTCGAAACCTCCGGAGTTGCCGGTGTTCATGATCTGCATGTGTGGACGATCTCGTCCGGGATAGATGCGCTTTCCGCACATATTACGCATCATGATCACGCCGAGCATTCGGAACTGCTTGTTGCGATCAGAAAAGGCCTGCACGATCAATTTGGCATCGATCATTTGACGATCCAGATGGAGACGATGGATAACGAAGCCGAGGCCGTTTATATCTGTGAGACCGGAACAAAGTGCTTTGAGCCCGTTTCGCGAAAGGCCGCCGCGGCGCGAATAACACCGGAGAAAGATCCGTCGAATCGCTGACCTGCGCCGAAGAACCTTGCTTGGTTTCAAATGAAAGACTTTATCCTCAAATACGGCAGTAGAACCGTGTCAGTTCAGCTTGACGGCGAACGATTCGAGGAACTCGGAACGGGAAGCGTGCCGCCGCCGATGTCGGACCAAGACATTGGGCTGGCGCTGGATTCGCCGATCGGTTCGCCACCGCTCGAAGACATCGTCGGCCCGGGCGAGAGAGTTCTTTTCGTCGTTCCTGACGCAACCCGCAGCGGTGCCGCCGGTCAGATAATAAATCTACTTGTCCGCCGCCTGATCGCGAACGGAACCGCGCCAAGTGAAATGGCAGCGATCTTTGCCACCGGGATTCACCGAAAAACGACCGAGGCCGAGCGGCAAGAAATACTCACGCCGTTTATCGCACAGCGTTTGAAGACCATCGACCAAGATCCGCGCGACCTTGCGCGGCTTGTGCATGTCGGCGAGACCTCGGGCGGCATTCGCATAGAACTGAACCGGGCGTTATTTGAGTGCGATCACGTGGTAACGATCGGCGGTGTGGGCTTTCATTATATTGCGGGCTTTTCCGGCGGACGGAAGTTGATCTGTCCCGGGCTTGCGTCATCGCGAACGATCTCGGCGACACATCGCCTTGCGTTCGACCTTGAGAAGAAGGACCGTGCGGATGGCATCGGCCCCGGCCGTTTGACTGGCAATCCGGTCAGCGAAGCGTTCTATGAGGCCGCGAAGTTCGCAAACATCGCCTTTGCCGTTAACACGATCACCGATGATAGCGGCAACGCGACGGCTGTTTTTTGCGGCGATGCCTTCGCCTCACACACAGCCGCGTGCGAAAGCTTCGCAGAAACTCAAACGATAAAGGTCAGCGAAAAGCGCGATACGGTTTTCGTAAGCTGCCGCGGTTACCCGCACGACGTGAATCTGATCCAGGCACATAAAGCCCTTGAGGCGGCGTCCGGTGCATGCAGGCCCGGCGGGCGGATCATACTGTTTGCGGAGTGCAGAGACGGCTTGGGCCGGAACGATCTTCTCGAATGGTTCGCGGCACGAAACAGCGGCGAACTTGCCGAAAAGCTAGCGGCAAAATATCAGGTAAACGGGCAGACCGCGTGGAACCTTATGCGCCGCAGTGAAGAATTTGATATCTCGATAATGTCCGAGCTTGATGATGCGGCGATAGAAACAATGCGGCTAAAACGATATTTACCTGACGAAAATGACAAAGCCGGCGGCCTTTCGGGCACCGGCTATGTAATACCAAACGGAGCAAGGATAAACGTTAAATGCGATCAGGCACCGGGCACGTCAAACGTCCTGGCAATGCTGTCGGTCTGATTGCGGATCGACCGCAACTTATCGCGAAACCCTGTGAACCGAAGCACATAAACGCTGTCGCCCTTGCGAAGGAAATAAAATCGACCCGCCATTGGACGTCCTGCCCGTACATATTCGTAATTGTATACAACCCCGATCAACTTACCGGCGAAATTCTCATCTTTGCCCATTACAAAACCCGGCGTGAACTGTAGTTTCGTCTCTTCCTCGCGAACAACGTCAGCGATCGGAGTGTTTCGCAGCGAGGCAATTCGTCTTACTTCCATATGCCCGTCATTGCGGTCAACGAAGACAAACTCTACATTTCTATTGGTCGCGGTCGGCTTCACCGTCATTTTCCACCGATCATCCGGAATATCGAAAGTGTAATCGGTGTTCGGATCGCTGAACTTTTCCGATTGGCCGAAAGCCGGAAGCATTGCCGCGAAAACCACTGCAAAAAGCACAAATACCTTTGAAATTCTCATAATCATCCTAGCTCCCGAATAACCAAGATTTTACACCAACCCTTACCTGAACTGAAACAATGGCTTTTGATGCATTGGCCGCATTGGTTGTTGCATGATTTACATATTTCGCAAAAGTATGTCGCCAATCGTGGTTGCCGAAGCGTCTAAGCTATCGTCGGTTATCCGATCAATTCGGGAGATATCTATGGCATTACTGTTCTATCGTTCGTTCGTCAGCTTGCTGATCTTTTCCTTTGTTTTCAATGTGTTACCGGTTTCGGTGCATGCCGGATCGAAGAAATTGACCGCTGATCAACGGGCCATCCATGTCCTTGACCGGCTTGGCTTTGGCGCCCGGCCCGGCGATATCGAACGGGTGAAGGCAATGGGCACTGAAAAGTATATCGAGAGCCAGCTTAGCGCCGCTTTGATCGATGATTCCGCCGCCGAATCTAAGGCAAAAGGCCTGGAGATCTTTGGAATGACGACCTCGCAGATCTTTGCAAAATATCCGAATCCAGGAGCCTTGCTTCGGCAGCTTGAAGGCGGCCGACAGGCTCAGGCAAATAACCGGAACAACAATCCGGCGGCAAATGGAGCAATGCCCGACCCGGCCGCCGAACAGCAGATGACCGCCGACGAGCAACGCGAACGCCGCCAAAAGCTTCAGGCGCTTTATCGCGAATACGACCTTCGTCCGGCAAATCAATTGCTGCCGCAGATCGTCGGAAATCGCGTGCTTCGCGCAGTTTATTCCGAAAGGCAATTGCAGGAAGTGATGGTCGATTTCTGGCAAAACCATTTCAATGTTTTCGCCGGAAAGGCCGCCGTCCGCTGGTACATTCCGAGCTACGAACGCGATGTTCTAAGGAAGAACGCACTCGGCAATTTCCGCGATCTTGTCGTCGGAACGGCACAGCATCCGGCGATGCTCTTTTATCTTGATAATTTCGAATCGGTCGCGCCGAACGCTCAGCCTGCCGGCGGAAACGGACGTCTTGCACAAGCGGTTAGAAGCGGAAATATCACGCCCCGGATGCGCGAACAGATCAAACGCAATCAAGGATTGACAGACGAACAGCTTGATCGGCGAATCCAGCAGATGCGGCAGGCGAGCCAGAACCAGGCTCGACGCGGAATAAATGAGAACTTTGCACGCGAATTGATGGAGCTTCATACGCTCGGTGTTGACGGCGGCTACACCCAAAAGGACATCGTTGAGGTCGCCCGCGCATTTACCGGCTGGACGATCGCTGACCCGCGTGGTTATCGTCGTGCCGCCGGATCCGAGATCAATGGCCAACAGAATCGCCAGCTAGAACGGCTTCAGCGAATGGCTGGAATACCTGATGACCTCGAAAGCGGTGAGTTCTATTTCAACGATCGCTGGCACGACAAAGATATTAAGACAGTACTCGGCCAAAAGGTAAGCGAAGGCGGGATCAAGGACGGCCTGAAAGTTATAGACATTCTGGTCAAACATCCTTCGACGGCGAAATTCATCGCCCGCAAACTTGCCGTAAAGTTCGTCCGTGACGACCCGAGCGAAGCTCTCGTCGGCCGCGTCGCCGATGCGTTCACCAAGTCGAACGGCGATATCAAAACGACGCTGCGGGCAATATTTACCGATAGAGAATTTTTTGCCCCTGAGAATTACCGGGTAAAGATCAAAACGCCGTTCGAACTGGCGATAAGTTCGATCCGTGCGCTTGGCGGAAATACGAACGCCAACCCGGCATTTTTGGCAATGCTCAACAAGCTCGGCGAAGTTCCTTACGGCTATCAGGCACCGACCGGTTATCCGGACACCGCTGCGGATTGGGTAAACACCGGAGCATTACTTGAGCGTCTGAACTTCGCTGTGGCGATCGCCAGCAATCGAATTCCCGGCACGCGGATCGATCTAAAGGGCTACGACACGGCCGAGCGGACGAAGATCCTCGATCAGGCGATCGAAAGGATTCTGAATGGCGAGATAAGCGATGCGACACGAAGCTCGCTGACCAAACAAATGGCCCAACCGCTTCCGGAAGTAAAGGAAGGAGCCGAGCCGATGTATGACGCGGGCGAAATGCCGAATATGCGTCAGCAAGGCCAACCCGGCGGCGGAATGAACCGCCAGGCAAGGCTGCTCGCGCCGAGCGGCGATCCGGAAGTTTTCAAGATCGTGAGCCTTGTGCTCGGAACGCCGGAGTTCCAGCGGCAATAGTTTTATTTCCAACCTGAAAGCCGGCGGACGCCATGCATTACTTCGCCGCCGGCATATTTTTGTCTCGAGGTAACATCGATGAGATTCATAAATATTGTTTTCATTTTTCTTGTTTCTATCTCGTTTGGCTGCTCTGTTTCAGGACAAACATCAAGGCCTGGAAATGCCGATTCGGCAAAGTTTCGTGCGGCAGCGGATTATTCGCGTGAGAGCCGCGGACTTTCGGTTCTCGTTATCAAGAACGGCAAAACGGTCTTTGAGGAATATCAGAACGGACACTCGGCGGACAGTGCGTGGATGCTTGCCAGCGGAACAAAATCATTTGCGGGCGTTTTGCTTGCCGCCGCGATCGAAGATAAATTGATAAAGAATTTCGATGAAAAGGTCAGCGACACCATCACCGAATGGAAGACCGACATACGGCGATCGAAAATGACGGTAAAGGAGCTGCTCACATTGACCGGCGGGCTCGATGGCGGAACGCTCGGCCGGCCGCCTACGTATTCTGAGGCGATCGGGATCGAGGCGAAGTTCGAAACGGGCGAGAAATTCGAATACGGGCCGGTGCCGTTTCAAGTCTTCGGAGAGCTTATGCGGCGCCGGCTCAAGAGCCGCAGCGAAAGCGTTATGAACTATATGACGCGGCGAATATTCGACCCGATCGGGATGAAGATCGGTTCCTGGACGATGCGGGAAGGCCAGCCGAACCTTCCGTCTGGCACTTATTTGACCGCACGTGAATGGGCGAAATTCGGCCAGTTGCTTTTGAACGATGGAAAGGCCAACGGAAAACAATTGATAGACAAAAAGCTGCTCGACGAACTCTACAAAGGTACAAAAGCTAACCCGAATTATGGGATCACATTCTGGCTTAACCGATCGTTTGATGGCAATGCTTCAATTTCGGAGGTCGGCGGAAGGCTTCGGCGTTTGATTGGCAACGATAATGAAACCGGTACAACTGCGATGAGCAAATATGGCATTGGTCGCGAAATTCCCAACGACCTCTACATGGCGGCCGGAGCCGGCAACCAACGCCTCTACATAATTCCCTCAATGGATCTTGTGATCGTTCGGCAAGGCCGAATGGCGAAATTCAGCGACAAGGAGTTCTTATCACTTTTGCTGCCCGCCTTAAAGTAGGTGACTGGCCGGGCGCTCAGCTGCCGTTTGCTACGCCTGCCGAAACCAACAAATTGCAAATGAACGGCTTATGCTTTAAGTTCCATTAAGTGAACCGAGTCCTGGTAATTTCTTACTATTTTCCGCCGTGCAATATCGTTGCCGCCCAGCGTGCGAAGTCGTTTGCCGAAAACTTTAAGCGGCACGGGTTGCATCCGGTGATTGTGACGCGTCATTGGACCGGCGACGAAAATTCAACGGCCGGTTACGAGAGCGAAAACCTCGATCCGCCGGAGGAGATAGAAACTGAGGCATACACTCTTATCAAACTGCCGTATAGGGCGCAGCTCGATTCACGTTTCCATCGTGCGCTTCTTAAAACGAGACCGACAAAGCTCGTGCTGTATGCGTTCCTTTACCTGTTCGGCACGATAAATCCGAAATGCAATACCTTCCCCGCATTCTATGACTTTTTGCGCGGCTATTTGCGCGACAATCCCATCGATTACATTTTAGTAACTGTCTTTCCGATGAACACGATAAAACTCGGAAGCCGGCTTGCCATGGAATTCAATATTCCGTTTATCGTTGATTTTCGCGACCTATGGGACAACAGCCAGCTTTCCGCTAATTACAGGCCCGCCTTGCCCGAGCGGATACAGAACTTTTTTTACGAGTTTTATCTTCGGAGATGGCTTCGAAAGGTGCGTCTCATCTCAATGGTAAGCGAACCTTTGGGTGACGAAATTAAGAAAATAGCGCCGGATGTCCCACGGATCGTGGTCACCAACGGTTACGAAAGTTCGCTCTTTGGCGGGCCGGTTAGTGAGACAATTCCGCCAAAACACACATTTGAATTCTCAGTTATCGGAACACTTGAACCGAAATTGGATCTTTCGATATTGCTCGAAGGCCTGCGGCTTTTTTTGCGTGATAAGGACCATTCGCAAATTCGCCTGAATTTTATCGGTGCTGATGTGTTTCCGGAGATCGGCGACATCTTGCGAAAAGAGCTGCCGCCTGAGATAACCGTGGCTACCGGCCGGATCGCACGAGATGAGGCTATTCGCAGAATGCTCAGGTCGCACGTTCTGTTTCACGCGGGCTGGCATGGCTATCGAGGAATGGCGTCGGGCAAGATCTACGAATATCTCGGCGCCCGCCGAAATGTGCTGATCGCTCCGAACGACCACGACGTAATGGAACGGATGATCACCGAAACAAATGCCGGAAAGCTGGCGGACACGCCCGAACAATTTGCGGCAATAATGAACGATTGGTTTGAAGAGTGGAAAGCGAACGGCACGCTGCGATATAGGGGTGATGGGTCAAAGATCGAAGCGTACACGCGTGAGAACCAGGCCGAAAAGCTTGCTCGCGAGATCTTATCGCTCTAACAGCGTGCCCGCCATCAGCACCTTCCATTTTACGGAACGGAAGATGTCAGTTTTGCTATCTTCGGCGGCGATCTTTTTCGGAGCGTCTTCGTCCAAGATCCTTTGCGAGATCAAGAGCTTTGTCGCTTCGTTCACCATTTCCGTCACCTCACGGTTTTCGAGCCATGCCTGCTGCGGCGGCTCGTAGCCGATCTTGTCTGTCCGCGTCGCTATTTCAGGCGGGAGCACATCCTTAAAGGCGGCTCGCATAATGTATTTGTGCATACCGTTTCTGATCTTAAAATGTGGCGGCAGCGAGAATAAAAATTCCGCCAGTTCGTGTGAGAGAAACGGAAGCCGAACCTCGACCGAATTGGCCATTGCATTTCGGTCCGCATACCGCAGGAGTTCCTCAAGCGGCCCGCCGAAAGTGTGCCGATAAAGCGACTCGTTCAATGACGCAGCAGGCGGTTGATATGGAAACGGTTTTTCAGAATTGGCCCGGCTAAATTCACGGTTCATTACAGATGCGAACCGCGCTCGCAGCTGGCTTCGGATCTGCTTTGCCTGACCGACCATCTGAGCCGGCAACAAAGAAGTAAGGCTCTGTTTTAATTTGCGGCTGCCCGCAGGCCTGCCGTAGATAGTCTGATGAGCGAGTTGTTCGCTGATCCGAGTTTTGCTTCCGGCCGACGAAAGCTCTCTAAGATAATCGTCAAAGAACGGATGATATCCGGCCAGAAGCTCGTCCGCTCCCTGACCATCTAGCAGTACGATGATGCTCTTTTCCCTTGCAAGCCGCATCACTGAAAATTGGGCGTAAATGCTGGCCGTTCCGAAAGGCTCTTCCTGATGGTGAAACAGCTTTTCCAGGTCCCCGGCAAGTCCTCGGTCATCGGGAAATACAAAATGCGGCTTCACGTTCGTCCGGTCGATCACAGCCTGCATATATCGGCCTTCGTCCTTTTCGAAGCCGGGAAAGCGTGCGGAGAATGTCGTCTGCCTTATCTTCTTTTCGGCATTTAACCGGTCGATAGTGCCCACGACCAACGAGCTGTCCAAACCGCCGGAAAGGCTGCTGCCGACCGGCACATCAGACCGCAACCGGCGGCGAACGGAGTCATCGAATAACTGCCGGAACTTGGCCTCGGCATCGTCGTCCGAGATCGCATTATCCAAAGCAAGCGGATCCAGATTCCAATAGCGCTTCTGTTCGATTTGGTCGTCATTCTCCGCGACGTAAAAAAAGTGTCCGGCCTTAAGCTTGAAAACCGATTCGAAGAATGTCCTGCTGAGGTCATCCGGATCATACGTAGACCCCTCGGCAAGATAGCGATAAAGCATTTGCTGACCGACGCTTCGCGCCAAACCTGCCGCCCAGAACGATTTCATTTCCGAGGCAAAGTAAAACGCACCGTTTTTGCTCGTATAATAAAACGGCTTTTCGCCGAATCGGTCGCGGGCGGCAAAAAGACGCCGTTCCTTTTCGTCCC
>CAZXTS010000031.1:0-20913 GCA_964643745.1 uncultured Chloracidobacterium sp. | reverse complement strand
AAAAATTAGTTCTTATTCCTCCTTTGCTACACGTTTATATTTATGGGTAACCGGCCTGCGACGGCCTATACCTATTGCATTTTTGGAAATGATCAAAGTCGGCGGCAATTGACGGCGTTTGAACTCATTCGCTGAATGCTCGACCTTGTTCAAGATACTGAATACAAGCTCTTTTTCGTTTCCGGCAGAAATAATTTCGGCTGGAGAAGCTTTCTGCTCAAAATACATTTTTAGGATCGGATCAATCTTCTCGTAAGGTGGAAGCGAATCTTGGTCGAATTGATCCGGGGCCAACTCAGCCGAAGGTTTTTTGTCGATGATCGCTTCTGGTATCAATTCACTCCCGACTGACGCATTGATCTGTCTGGCGATCTGCCAAACCTCGGTTTTGAGCACGTCTCCAAGCACAGCTAGCCCACCGTTCGTATCGCCATAGAGTGTGCAATAACCGACGGCCAATTCGGACTTATTTCCAGTTGAAAGGACTAATCGGCCTTCGGCATTGGAAATGGCCATCAAAATGACACCTCGGATTCGCGATTGCATATTTTCCGCAGCTAAGGATTCCCCGCCGCGTAAAGGTTTGTCGAGGCCCATTTGTTTCAATAAAACCTCGAACGTATCGGAGATCGGTTCAATACGACTTTTACAGCCCAGGTTTCTTACAAGTTCTTCTGAATCCTTTATCGAACCTTCCGAAGAAAACGGCGATGGCATCAATACACAAAGTACATTTTCAGGCCCGATAGCCTCACACGCCAGTGCCGCGACCAAAGCAGAATCGATACCGCCAGAAAGCCCTAAGACCGCCTGTTTAAATCCGTTCTTCGATGCATAATCTCGAATACCGAGGACAAGTGCCCGCCGTATCGATTCGATCTCATCGCCAGTGATGCCCCGTGCGTCCGGCTTTCTCACGTCAAGTTCGACAGTCTCAACGAATTCTTCGAAGGCTGCGGCTTGTAAAATGATGTCTCCTTCTTCGTCAGCAACAAGGCTTGCTCCATCAAAGATGATCCCATCGTTTCCGCCGACCAGATTGACAAATACGATCGGTACCTTATTGACCCTCGCGCGGTGGGCGACCATGTCGCATCGGAGCCGGATCTTGCCTTTGTTGTACGGCGAGGCATTTATAGAAACAACAAGCTCGGCCCCCATCTCGATGACCTCGTCCGCCGGGTCCTTGTCGTAGAGACGGTCTTTCCAAAACGTCTTATCGTTCCAAAAATCTTCGCAAACAACGACACCGACCTTCTTGCCGGCTATATCGAAAAGATGGCGTCTAACGCCGCTGAAAGGTTCAAAATATCTTGGATCGTCGAAAACATCGTATTCGGGCAACAACGTTTTGTCGGCGAACCCGACGATCTCGCCGTCGGACAGGATCGCAGCCGAGTTATAAAGCCTACGTCCATCGTTGTCGAAATTCCGCCTGATCACGCCAACAACGGCCGCGATGCCTTTGGTCGCCGGCAAGATAGGCTCCAATGGATCAAGAGCATGGTGAATGATATCGGGGTCCTGAAACCAATCCTGCGACGTGTATCCATGTGTTACTACTTCCGGAAATACAATAAGATCCGAACCATCGGCCTTGGCCCTTTCGATCGCAGCAATTATCTTTGCGACGTTTCCTTCGATATCGCCGTTGGTAGAATTGACCTGACCTATGGTTACCCGCATATTAATGATTATATTGGATTATGTTCTCTTTTTAGATGTTCCGCAGTCGACATGGAATAATTTCGATCGGATGTGTCATCTTACTTCTTAGAACACAGAATCTGATCACAAGGAAATCCATATGAAGATCATTGCAGTCATCACCTTTCTCTTACTCGCCGCTGGCAGTTCATACGATGCTCTTGCCCAAGGCAGCTCCACTGATCGTTCCCGGACGCAACCAGTCAGCATCGGTCAGGTGGCGCCTGAAATTTCGTTGGTTAATGATGCAGGTAACCCAATAAAACTGTCCTCTCTGAATGAACCGGTGGTTTTGGTATTCTATCGAGCATACTGGTGTCCTTTCTGTATTAGGCAACTCGCCGAATTTCGAACTTTGAAGCAGGACGGTTTTCGCATATTTGCCATAAGCCCGGATCCGATCGATCGGCTAAAAGAAACGAAAACGAAGATCGCAAAAGACGGGAAAGGTGAAATTTCATTCTCACTTTTGTCTGATCCAGGAAGCAAAACCGTGAACGATTTTGGTGTCTATGACCCGACCTATGCCAGTCAGGAGGTTGATGGGATCCCGCGAGCTGCTATTTTTATCCTCGACAAGGACCGCAAAGTGGTCTGGGCGAACGTCTCGATGGATTACAAAAAAAGGCCGACGCTTGATGAGATAAGAGAAGGCATTGGGCTCGCAATGAAATAGGTCAAGTTTTTTTGATCGTTCCACTCTCGCTTTTCTTTACCATCGTCAGGCGGTTGCCGCGTTCGTTGTACGCAACTTCATCCATGATGTTGTAAATAAATAGAACGCCGCGGCCGCTTGTCTTGAAAAGGTTCTCAGGGTCCAGCGGATCCGGGATCTTATTCACATCGAACCCTTCTCCTTCGTCCTCGATCGTAAATCTAGCTTCTTTGTTCGACACCTCGGCACTGATCCTTACCAGTTTTTGCACATCGAACTTATTCCCGTGCTTGACCGCATTCACGAAAGCTTCATCAAGCGCAATGAAAAGATTGGATTGCTCGGGCGTCACTACTCCAAGCCGCTCAACCCGCTTCATTAAGTAGTCCAAAACAACATGCATTAACGATAGAGCGCTTGGCAATTCGAATTCGATGTATTCGTGCAATCCCTTAACCGCCCTTTCGGTATCAACATAGCGGATCTTGTAATCGAGGATAGTAGCAACGATATCGCGGAGCTCCGCTTCGTCAAAATCGTCCCTGCGAAAATTAGCTGCGCAGATCTTGAATGCCTTTACGTGCTCGGACTCAATCTCAGCGCTGATCGATGGCAAGCACGAAGCTCCATTGCCCTCGACCGCCGGAACCGGTTTGATATGGTTTACGTCAAGGTCCGTCACGACAAGATCGAAACTCTCAATGTCGTTGCGTTTTACGGCGTCTTCCCGATTCTCGATCACCTCAACAGAATGTCCTACGGCCGTGAAAACCTCTTCAAGCGAGGTTGCCAGATCGTCGTGGTCATCAATTATCAAGATCTTACGTTTCATCGGGTTCGGGAGGTACTCAGCTTTACGAAAAGAACTTTATGCTTGTTGCAAATATTACCCCATATTGTTACTTCTTTTCTAACTGTGGCCGATAGATTTAAAGAAGCATTCAGGTTCCAACCGCTTGATAGGTTCTCCTTCAAAGAGCGTTTAATCATCCGCGCCGCAGGATTTCTGTTTTCTCTGTCTATCCGCATAGTTGGCCTCACACTTCGGTTTGAGACCGAGGGTGCCGAACACTTGGAATCAAATTCTCCGGGCAAAAACCCGATCCTCGTTTTTTGGCATGACCGAATCGTGAGCGGTACATATTGCTTCCGCGGCCGCAGCATACTTGTTCTTTCGTCCACCAGCTTCGATAGTGAATATACTGCGCGATGCATACAGCGGTTTGGATTCGGTGTCATCAAAGGCTCCTCGACCCGCGGAGGCGTGCAGGGTCTTGTAAATATGATCCGTGCGGTTCGCTCCGGCTATTCCGTCGCGTTCACGCTTGATGGCCCAAAAGGCCCAAGATATGTGGCCAAGTCCGGTCCAGTGCTTCTGGCCAAAAAGACCGGTGCACCGATGGTTCCGTTCATTCTGGAATCGAGAGGCTTTTGGACACTCAAAAGTTGGGATAAGCTCCAGATTCCGAAACCGTTCAGCAGAGTGAAGTTGATCGTCGGCGAGCCTATTTTCGTGGCTCCGGAATCTAACGATCACGAACTCGAACAAAAGCGTCAGGAACTGCAATCCTCGCTCGATGCTCTCGTGGAACGCGGCAATAAAATAAACAAGAACGCGTGAGCTGATCATAAACGCTCCCTCCCATTCTGATCAAAATAATTTGCCGCAAGGAGCACGAACGACATCCAGATAGCATCGGCAAGCAGCAGATGTCCGAGCTGCATAACTATCGGCCCGAGCATAAGAAGCGTGGCTGCCCCAAACGCGATCTGTAAAAGTACTAGTATAGAAACCACGTTCGACCATTTGCCGACCGAACCTGAACCGCCGGCCCGTTTCCTTAGCCAACCAGCAATAAAGACCAAATAGACCGCAGTAAATATCGATAGCAATGGATGGCTTAACCTAAGACGCACGATAACGTTCGAGGTACTCGAAAGGTCTTTCGCTAGGCCTTCAGCAAGGCTCTCAGACGGAAACAGCATATTACTCAGTGCCGCAAGTGCACCGCTCGATCCTACCAATATCAGGGCAACGAATCCGATCGCTACGAATAAAATTGCTTTGCTTTCGCCGCGAAGGGATATTCGGCGTTCGCCTGCGGCAAACCAAACGGTAAGCGTCAAGAAGGTGAGCAATATAAAAGTGTTTATAAGGTGACCGATCGACCAATAGGCGCGAGTATCGGTTATTGCGTCGGCCGTATTTCCCGTCAGAACCAATCCGGCGCCGACAGCTGCTTCGGTCAGAACAAAAAATACCGAACCGATCACGGCGATGAGGATCTGCCGACTCTGCCTATCGCGCAACCGCAGAAAGATCCGTATTGCCCAGATCAGCAAAACAAGCATTATCAGTCCATCGATAGCGGTGGACACGCGATGCGTGAACTCAATTACGGTCTTGAATTCCGGTGCGGATGGGATCACTTCGCCGTGACAGGTCAGCCAGTATTGACCGCAGCCATCACCTGATTTCGAAGCACGAAGAAATACGCCCCACAAGATGACCACCAGATTGAATCCGAGTGCAAAAAGGGCATATTGCCGAAATCCTTTTAGTTTTCCTTCGTCTGCCATTTAGCCTAGAATATCATTTCCGGGAGGGTTCCAAAATGAGGATGTCCGTAGCATTTTTGCTTGTGTTTTTGTGCCTGTTCGGCTCGGTTGATGCCGCTCGTCCCTATATCGCAGTGCTCGGAATTGCCCAGGATGCCGGTATCCCTCAGATGGGCTGTGAAACGCCGTTCTGTAAGCGTGCCCGCGAGAATAGCTCTCTTCGGCAAATGGTTGCCTCGCTTGCTCTCGTCGATCCGGATTCGGGCGCGCGTTGGATCTTTGATGCTACGCCTGATCTGCCCGAACAATTCGACCTTCTCAAGACAATTACCAATGATCGAACTAACCGGCTTGACGGCATCTTTCTTACGCATGCACATATCGGCCATTACACCGGATTGATGTATCTCGGCCGGGAATCGATGAATACCAAAGAAATGCCTGTCTTTGCGATGCCAAAGATGCGCGAATTTCTTTCTTCGAATGGTCCGTGGTCGCAGCTCGTTGGCATCAAGAATATTTCTTTTGTTGCGATCGACGATGCGAAGCGTGTCGAACTTAATGAACGGATCTCCGTCACGCCATTTCTCGTTCCGCACCGTGATGAATTTTCCGAAACGGTTGGCTATCGGATCAAAAGTAAGGATCGGACGGCGATCTATATCCCGGATATAGATAAGTGGGAAAAGTTTTCGACGCCGCTCGAATCGCTCGTCCGGGAAGCCGATGTTCTTTTCATCGACGGCACCTTTTATGCCGACGGCGAAATTCCGCGGCCGATAAGCGAGGTACCACATCCTTTTGTTTTGGAGACCGTCGATAGGCTCAAGGGTTTGCCGGCGGGCCAAAGAGCTAAGGTCATTTTTATACATTTCAATCATAGCAACCCACTTGTTCAAGGCGAACCGAATGCCGTCTCAGCGGTTGAGCGTCTTGGCTTTCGTATCGCCAGGACCGGAATGAAGATCGAACTTTGATGGCTGAACGTTTCCGCATAGATAAGCTATTGGTCGATCTTGGACTCACGGATTCGCGAACACGAGCGCAGGCGATGGTAATGGCCGGTGTTGTGCTCGTGAATGAGAAGCGTGTGGAAAAGCCGTCGGAAATGTTCACTTCGGATGCCCGGATACGAATCAAGGGCGATACGCCTGAGGCTCGATATGTAAGCCGCGGCGGTTTGAAACTTGAGGCGGCTTTGCGGGAGTTTCGTATTGATCCCACCGGCTTGGCCTGTCTGGACATAGGTGCTTCCACCGGTGGATTTACAGATTGTCTTTTGCAGCACGGCGCGGCCAGGATTGTCGCAGTCGATGCCGGAACGAACCAGCTTGCGTGGAGCCTGCGAAATGACCCACGTGTCGAGGTACATGAACAAACCAATGCGAGAACGCTCATACCGGACGACCCGCCCTCGCCTTTTGATCTTATCGTTATCGACGTTTCGTTCATCTCGGTCACGAAGATAATTCCTGTTCTCCCCGCCCTGATCAAGCCAATGGGTAGGCTCATCGTTCTGATCAAGCCGCAATTTGAAGTTGGCAAAGGCGAGGTCGGCAAGGGCGGCATTGTTCGTGAGCCTGAAAAACATGAACGAGTGGTCAGAGAGATAAATGAATTTGCCGCAACCGTTAGGTTTCGTCTGTTAGCGATGACCGATTCGCCGATACTTGGAGCCGAGGGCAATAAGGAATTTCTAGCAGTGTATGAGTTCATCGGAAACCAAAAGTGAGGTGCGGCCGGAGTTTGTCGAAGGCGTCCATTATTATTTCGACGGCGGCCTGATGGTCTTGTCCGAGCGGTTTCTGCGCGAACGCGGTTATTGCTGCGGCAATGGTTGTCGCCATTGCCCGTATCCGAAATCCGATCAGAGCAAAAATTCCTCGAGTTCGTTGTGCGAGGGCGATTGAACGTCAGATCGTCTTTGGGCAGGTGAACCATATTGCTCGGATTCTCTTCGGGTAACCGGAGAAGGCACAGCGATGTTACTGACGGCGACGCTCGGTGCGGCCTCAAGAAAATCGATCGGCGTTCGTGCGATCTGAACGAGAAGTTCGGGTGTGCAGCAAACGGTCTCATATCTTTCCAATTCGAGCTGCAGCTCCTCGCGTTCGCCCAACCAATCCAAAGCCGACTCTAAGGTCTGGCGTTCGCCCTCGTCGTCGGGCCAGACAATGCTGTAGTGCATCCATTTCCCATCCCGACGGGCCTCGACCAAACCCGCGTTCCTCAAATAGGCAAGATGGCGCGAGATCTTCGGTTGGCTTTCGCCGAGCACTTCGGTGAAAAAGCAAACACATACTTCGTTTCGCCGCATTAGGTTTAGCAACCGAAGCCGTGTCTTGTCCGCCAGCGCCATAAAGAACTGTTCCATTTGGTCCAGATATTCCAAGTTGTTCATATTCGTATTCTAGCATATATTTCCACTCCGAATAATTTTCTTCTTGACATGTCCGGATATCGCGCATATATTCGTTTATACATATCTGTTAATGCGTATATGAAAACACAAAAGGAGCAATTATTATGAACACCACAAAAATCACATATCTGAAGCCGCATATATCGTTAAACGTCAAAAGCGTTTCGAAAAGCGTTGATTTCTATTCAAAGCTTTTTGGCACAGAGCCTATAAAGTTCATCCCGGCCACAGACGGCCGAATGGGCTATGCCAAGTTCGATATATCCGAACCGCCGATCAATTTCGTTCTAAACGAAGCGGTCGTGGCCGAGGGCGGTTCGCTTTCGCACCTTGGCCTTCAGGTAGCGTCGACGGATGACGTTCTGAAGATCCGCGAACGATGGACCGTGGCCGGATTGATGACCGTTGACGAAATGCGGGTCGATTGCTGCTATGCATTGCAGGACAAGACCTGGGCCCGCGACCCCGATGGCAATGAATGGGAAGCCTTCGTCGTTCTTGAGAACACCGAGCCGGTTGCCGAAGCATGCGACTGCGGTTCAAAGGTCAGCCATCCCGAGTTGGCCGATGACGCAACTTCCCAAGAAGCGGCATCGCCGTGTTGCACGCCGGGCCAGAAAGCATCTACCATTGCAGCGACCAATTCACCTTGCTGCTGATGGAGAACTGAACTATGACCAAAGAGTCGTTTGAAACACTTTCGGTACATGCGGGCGAAGACCGCAATGCCAATTACGGTGCTGTTTCGGTGCCGATATATCCGGCTTCGGTCTTCGCCTTTTCCGATGTTGATGAAGGCATCGCCATTCACACTTACGAAAAGCCCGGCTATTTTTACGGCCGGCTCGGCAACCCGACGGTCGAAGCACTCGAGCGTGCGATGGCGGAGCTTGAAAACGGCGAAGCCGCGCTCGCTTTTGCATCGGGAATGGCAGCGATATCGGCGGCGGCTTTTACGCTTGCCGCGAGCGGCGATCACGTCGTTGCACCCGAATCGATGTATTCGACCACCACGAATTTCCTCAAGCACGTCGGCGAAGCATTCGGCATCGAGACCACATTTGTCGATGCCGCGAATGCCGAGGCTTATGCTGCGGCGATCCGGCCAAACACAAAAATGCTGTGGATCGAATCGCCATCGAATCCGCTGGTGAAGGTCACTGATATCGAGGCGGTCGCCGCGATCGGAAAAAGTTCCGGCATCGCCACCGTTGTCGATAACACATTCGCCACGCCGTATAACCAGCGGCCGCTCGATGTCGGTGCCGACCTTGTCATTCACAGTGCGACCAAATATTTGGGCGGACACAGCGACCTTACAGCCGGCGTGCTTATCGGCAGAAAAGATCTTGTCGAAAAGGCACGCGATGGAGCAGCCAAATTCTATGGCGGCAACATTGCGCCGCAGGTCGCCTGGCTTGTGCTTCGCGGTATCAAAACACTCGCGCTCAGAATGGAGCGGCATAACGCAAATGGATATGCTTTGGCGAATATGTTGGCTGAACATTCTAAGGTCGAGCATGTCTTTTATCCGGGACTCGCAAACCACCAGAATTTCGAGATCGCGAAGCGACAAATGCGTGGCTTTGGCGGAATGCTTGGTGTAGATGTCGGAACGGCCGACAGAGCCAAACAGGTTGTCAAAGAGCTAAAGGTGTGCACATTCGCGACATCTCTTGGCGGCGTGGAAACGCTGGTCCAACCGGTGGCTCTCATGACGCACGCAACGCTTTCAGCCGAAGAACGCAAACTGGCAGGCGTTTCGCCGGGGCTTTTGAGGGTCTCGGTTGGCATCGAAAACGTAGATGATATTTGCCAGGATATATTTAATGCATTAGGTTAAACTCATACATAAATGACTACCTCCAGAAAGCTTGTCGCCGAATTTATCGGAACACTCGGATTGCTCACAGTAGTGATCGGTTCCGGCATTATGGCTGAAAGGCTTGCCGGTGGAAACAACGCTATTGCGCTTTTCGGAAATTCTATCGCTACCGGCTGCGGACTCGTCATTCTCATATATGGCTTTGGTAATATATCGGGGGCACACTTCAATCCGGCGGTTACTGTCACGGAATTGCTTGGCCGCAGAATAGACGTGAAAACCGCTGCCGGTTATTTTGCCGCACAATTTATTGGCGGTATTTGCGGCGCGGTCCTCGCGAACCTTATGTTCGCTTTGCCCGCAGTAAACATTTCTACCAAGGTGCGGACGGGCGGCGGGCAGTATCTCGGCGAGTTTGTCGCCACCTTCGGGCTGATAATGGTTATACGGCTTGGGGTTCGGTTTCATCCGCATCTTGTCGGGGCGATGGTCGCCTGTTACATAACTGCCGCATATTGGTTCACCAGCTCTACATCGTTCGCAAACCCGGCGGTCACGGTCGCCCGAATGTTGTCCGATACGTTTGCCGGGATCGCACCGGTGAGCGTGCTGCCATTTATAGCAGCCCAACTTGCCGGCGCGATCGCCGCCTTTATTTTCACTAACTGGCTCTTGGCCGAGGAGCGAAATCAAAATGGATAAACCAAGCATCATAGTCCTTTGTACCGGAAACTCCGCCCGTTCGCAGATGGCCGAAGGCATCATCCGCCACGAATTAGGTTCGTCGTTTACGGTTTTTAGCGCGGGCACCAAACCGAGTCTTGTTCGGCCTGAAGCCATCGCCGTTATGGCGGAAATTGGGATAGATATCAGTGGCCATACTTCCAAGCCCGTCGACATATTCGTCGGGAAAGACATAGAACACGTCCTTACCGTTTGTGACAATGCAAAGGATAGCTGCCCTTACTTTCCGGCCCGTACCCGGCTCCTTCATCATGAATTCCCCGATCCAGCCTTGGCCGAGGGGACGGAAGAGGAACGGACCGTCGTCTTTCGAAGGGTTCGCGATCAGATCCTTGAGTTTGTTCGAGGGGAGTATAAGAGTCTGATGTCCGGGAAATTGTAATTGTTTCATAGTAGTTAACCTCCAGGTTCGATATTAACTAATATGAGCTGCTGCGCCGATAGCAATTGTTGAAGTTGGAATGAAATATAGCACTTGGCGCAAATGGAATGATCGGAAAGGTTCGTGCCATTAAAAAGGGCGGCATTTTCGGCCGCCCTCTTCGTTGCTAAGTTTCATCGCTTTCGCCTTTCGACTTGCTCATTTGCGGAGCGGCCGAGGCTTGCGGCAGCGGCATACCGGCCGCGTCGGATTTCACAAGCGGTGCTTCATCATCGAGCTCCGGCTCTGCATCGGAAACTATCATTTTGCCGGCGTGTTTGGTAAACGTAAGCTTTTCGCTGCCTTCATCAAACCCGACATGGACGAAATCGCCATTATCGATCTGCTGGGTCGCGACCAGGTTCGAAAGCGGATAGACCAAGAACCGTTCGATGGCGCGTTTCAGGTGCCTGGCACCGTATTTCAGGTCGATGCCCTCGCCAAGCAAATATTCCTTCGCTTCGGTCGAACATTCAAAGATAAATTTCGTGCCTGCCGATTCGGTGATGCGGTCCTGAACGCCGCGAAGTTCGATCTCGAGTATCTTGCGCAGATGGTGTTCCTTGAGGCTGCGGAAAACCACCACCTTGTCGATGCGGTTCATAAATTCCGGCGAGAATTTACGCTTTGCCGCTTCGAGGGCCGTACGATAGATCTTTGAATCGATCTCTGTATCTTCTGGCGGCTTACCCTGCTTGGTCGGTGCGAATCCGATGCCGCCAGAGATCATATCCGACATTTCGCGGGCACCGAGGTTCGATGTCATTATGACGATCGACTTAGAAAAATCCACACGGCGGTTGTCGCCGAGCGTCAAGGTCGCCTTGTCCAATATCCCGAGAAGCAGCTGCCACAGCGAATCCGAAGCTTTTTCGATCTCGTCAAAAAGCACGAAGGTCAGCTTGGTTTCGTCGGTGTGTGCCTTGTCCAGATTTTCCTGAGTGAGCATCGGCGAGGTCTCGCGGTGGCCGAGATATCCCGGAGGCGAACCGATGAGTTTTGCGATCTCGTGCGAATGTTGAAATTCGGCACAATCGATCTTTACCACGGCGTACTGATCTTCAAATAAGACCTCGGTCGCGGCTTCGACGACGCGCGTTTTGCCCGAGCCGGTCGGGCCGAGAAAAAGCATTGTTCCGATCGGCCGCGTCGGGTTGTTCATACCGGCGAGATAGATCTGGAACAGGCCGCTCATACGGCGGACGGCGCGTTCCTGGCCGACTATGCGATCGGTCAGGCGATCTTCAAAGTCAGCGGCCCGCGGGCTCTTTCTGTCCGGGTCAAGCAAAATGCCTTTGCCGTGCGTGTCTTTCTTTTTTGCCGTGTCGATTTTCATCCTTGATCTTCTCCTACCCGAAAAGCCGCTGCGAGAACCGGGCTCTTGATCTTCTGAAGGAACTTCTGTCCGGATTTGCATCGGGTGCCAACGCCGATCCTTCGTAACTAAAGATGTTTCGAAATTTGTAAGCGTTGGCTTGATTAGTTTCGAGCAAAGCACCGTCAACGGATTCGGCGTTGCTTAGTCTTCGATACTTTTTCTCATAGAACACCGAAATTTTCAAGACGATGTTGGCCCCGGTCGGAACCGCCGATGGTAATCGGCGGGTTCATGCTTACCCGTCGCATACCTGCGACGGTTTTGATATCAATCGTAATATTCCAGCCCGAGGTGCGTTATCAGCTCTTCGCCTTTCATATGGCGGAGCGTGTTCTTTAGCTTCATTAGCTGGATGAACAGATCGTGTTCCGGATAAAGTCCCGGAGCCGTCTGCGGTGCCTTGAAATAGAACGACAGCCACTCCTGTACGCCGCGCATACCGGCACGCTGTGCGAGGTCCATGAACAGTGCAAGGTCGAGAGCCAGCGGCGCCGCTAATATCGAATCGCGGCACATAAAATCGATCTTTATCTGCATCTTGTAGCCAAGCCAGCCGACGATGTCGATCGCGTCCCAGCCTTCTTTGTTGTCGCCCCGCGGCGGATAGTAATTTATGCGGACAACGTGCGAAAAACCTTCGTAAAGATCGGGGTAAACGTCCGGCTGCAGAATGTGTTCAAGCACCGAAAGCTTTGATTCCTCTTTTGTCTTAAAGTTTTCCGGATCGTCCAAGACCTCGCCGTCGCGGTTGCCGAGAATGTTCGTCGAATACCAGCCCTCGAGCCCCAGCATTCGCGATTTCAGCCCCGGTGCAAGGATCGTCTTCATCAGCGTTTGGCCGGTCTTGAAATCCTTGCCGCAGATCGGCACTTTTAGGTCTTCGGCGAGCTTTGTCAGTGCCGGAATATCGACCGAAAGATTCGGTGCGCCATTGGCAAAAGGCACGCCCGATTTGATCGCCGCATAGCCATAGATCATCGAAGGTGCGATCGCCGGATCGCTGTCGTACAAGCCTTTTTCAAAAGCTTCGATGGTGCGATGGACGTCCGATTCCTCTAGAAATATCTCGGTCGAAGCGGCCCAGACCATCACTAAACGGTCGCAGCCGTTATCTTTTTTGAAATTCGCGATGTCTTCGATCAACTGCTCGGCTAGATCCATCTTGGACTTGCCGGTCTTGACGTTGTTGCCGTTCAGCCGTTTTACATAATTTTGTTCAAAGACCGCGGCCATCGGCTTTAAGCTCGAAAGCGGTTCGGCAAGCTGATTCAGCAGGTCTTTTTCGAGCACGCCGGCATTCGTCGCCGCATCAAATGCGTTCTCTGAGAAAATGTCCCACGCACCAAAAACGATGTCCTCAAGCTGTGCGAGCGGGACAAAATCGTTGATCTTCGGGCTGCGGTTATCCGTACGTTTCCCTAGCCGGATAGTGCCCATCTGTGTAAGCGAACCGATCGGCTTTGAAATGCCGAGCTTAACAGCCTCGACACCGGCAACGAACGTCGTGCTGACCGCGCCTAAACCAACCAATAAAATGCCAAGTTTTCCATCTGCGGGAGCTAAGTCCACGCCTTTGTTTATCATTATTGTCTCCGCGAAAGGAAAATAATAACTTTACCAAAATGTTAAGGCAAACCTATGGCGGGAAAAGCGGTCGGTTAAGGGCTTACGATAGCGATATAGTGTTTACGGCATGAGCATTATCTTGGATTCGCCGGTGACGAGCGTTTCGCCGTTTTGGTTGGTGGCGGTGGTGTCGAGTGTGACGATACCGCGTTCTTCGCGGATGTGTTTTACCGTGGAGGTGACGGTAACGCTGTCGCCAATAAACACGGGCGCGGTGAACCGCATCGTCTGCGAAAGATAAACGATCTTTTTCGCCGAAAATTCATCGCCGAGCACGGCAGATATGAACGCGCCGGTCAACATTCCGTGTGCGATCCGGCGGCCGAACCGCGTATTTTTCGCAAACTCTTCGTCAAGATGAATCGGATTGAAATCGCCTGAAACCATAGCAAAAGCCCGAACAAGCTCGTCCGTAACCTCGCGCGTGCGTGAATATGTGTCTCCAAGTTCTAGGTCCATATTGAAGTTCTTTGATCTTTGCGACTTTGCCTCTCTGCGTCTTTGCGTTAGAACCCCTCCATGCCATCGAACTGGCCGCCCGCTTACGCAGGCGGTTCTGACTGCGGCTCGCCGCCACGTTGTGCGGAAAAGTTTACTTTTCCGTGAACTCCCAAAATATCACCGGGCTTGCCCGCGATCAGCGATCGGCTGCAGCTCGTGAACGCCGGTGCTTATCGCCTCGGCATAGGATATCTCTTCGACCGCGCCGCTTATCTCGACCGCCTTGTTGTGCCCGCAATACGCACACAAAAGCCCGCCCGCAGCCGCATCAAAACCCATATTCGCCCCGCAGTTCTCACACATGAACCGCGAGATATGGTCTCGTTCGATGGCTGAAACGGGCTGATCTTGTTGATACTGATTATTGATACTGTTTGAAATAACTTCAGGAAACCCGGCTTAGGAAAGGATCCGAGCCGAAGGTTTCGATATGAAAATCGATCGCCGAACGAACATCGGCGAGAGCTTCTTCGTAAGAATCACCCTGCCCGACGACAACGCCCTTTAGCCCAAGCGGATAAGAAACAAATCCATCGGCATGACGTTCTATAACGATCTTTAGAGCATTCATACTCAGAATATTAGCATAATCAGGTGCTTTAACTGTTATAATTACCTTCATGGTCGTAAACATTCCGGACCAAATTCTTGAGCAGGCAGGGCTTTCGTCCAATGAGCTTCTGCTGAAGGTTGCGATACTTCTTTTTCAAGAAGAAAAGCTTACGCTTGCACAGGCGAGCAGGCTTGCCGCGATACACCAATCCGAATTTCAGCGTGAGCTTGCCTCGCGGCAGATCCCTATCCACTACGGCGTGGAGGATCTCGATCGCGACCTAGAAACTCTTGGTCTTGCCGAATGATCGTCGTCTCCGATACATCGCCGGTCTCTAATCTTATCCTGATCGAACGGCTCGATATTCTTTCATCTTTATATAACGAAGTTGTAGTTCCCACTGCGGTAGATAAAGAGATCCGAGATCTCGGCCGTCTCGGATACGATCTTGTGGGATACACATCGGCGAAATGGATCAGGGTATTAGAACCCTCGGATCTGGCAAAGGTCCAGGACCTAAAATTCCGACTCGATGACGGAGAAGCCGAGGCCATCGCGCTTGCGATCGAAATAAATTGCGATCTTCTTTTGATGGATGAACGCATTGGTACAAAGATCGCACGAAGTGAAGGACTGCGCACCGTGGGCTTGGTCGGGCTTCTGATAAAAGCGAAACATGACGGTTTCGTTCCGGACGTAAGATCGCTGCTGGACCAATTAAGATCGAAAGCAGGTTTTTGGATCGGGGAAGCACTCGAGAAACGAGTCTTAGAAGCCGCAGGCGAACTAGATCAAGTCTGAAATATTCTGTAATCGTTCTCGGGGAAGGGGAGGTTTTGAAACTCAACTTGTCAAACTCGGAGTGGCATCGATCTCTTCGTCAACCTCAGCAAGTAAGGCGTCCAGCCGTCCGGCGCTAATGTCGCCTTTGATCTGCCGGTCCCAAATCTGTGCGTGATAGTCAGAAAACCACGCCGTTAACTCATCGACCTTTTCGAATGGCAGTTTCTTTATCTCGTTTTCTATTTCAGCAATGCTCATAGCCTTGATGCTATTGAACAAATACTCAGCGGTCAATGGTTTTGTGATCTACGTGCAATAAATGCGGTAATCGATCTCGGGGAAGATGTTATCGCGGGATTCTATTTCGGTTAGGAGTTCGAGTTGGTCGGGGGAGAGAACCACCCCGTCAGCCTCGGCAGAAGACGCCGATGCCGCCACCCCTCCTTCGTAAGGAGGGGAGCTGTTTTCGAGCATTTTTGCCAGCAGGTCGAAGCGGTGGATGTGCGACATGAAGCGGCGCGATGAATATTCGACGGTCGTGCCCTGATAGATCTGGAACGCCCAGTCGGATGATTGTGCGAGCAGGAGTTCGCGGGCCATTTGCGACAAAAGTCGCGTCTCAAGTCCCATGTCCAATGTCCAATGTCTTTCGCCGTCGGGACTTTGGACCTCGGACCCCGGACTCGGGACAGCGAAGCGGTTCGCGAGTTCGGTCATTCGCAGTTCGGCGTCGTGCTGGTACGGGTACATCCACGAATTTCCTTCGTTTAACCAGACCTTGTAATAACCGGCTTCGCCCCAGCTTGATGCGGTGGGCTGCTGGCGTTGGATGTTGATGCCGCTGTCGAGAAAATCGCCGGGCGTGACGGCCTTGATCTCGGTCTGGTCCCAGTGCAGTTTCTTGAAAAAGAAATCGATGAACTGCGGGCCTTCGAACCACCAATGGCCGAAAAGTTCTGCATCATAGGGCGAGACCACGAGCGGCGGATGGCCTTCGAAAGTCTCGCGCAATAGATAAGCTTGCTTGATGCGTTCGCCGATGAAGTGCATCGCATTCTCGGCGGCCTTTTCGCGTGCGAGCGAAGGAATATACGCGCCCTTTTTATTTTGCGGCACGGTCTTGCCGGTGATGCGGTGATACTTCAGCCCAAGATGGCGGCGGTTGCCGTCGGCGTGAAGATGCGGTTCGAGATATTCGAACGGCGCGTCAAAGCCGATGTCGCGGTAAAACTCGCGGTAAAGATCGTTGCCCGGATAGCCGATCTCCGCCGACCAGACCTGCTGGCTTGTTTCCACGTCACGTGCAAATGTGGCGACGCCGTTCGGACAGATGACCGGCGCATGAACTCCAAATTTTGGCCTCGGATCGCCATAGAGAATCGCGTGCGTGTCCGAGATAAAATATTCGATCCCGTGTTCTTTCAGCAGATCTTCGATTCCGGGCTCGTATGCACATTCGGCCAGCCAAATGCCGCGCGGCTGCCGTCCGAAATGTTTCTTGTAATTCGTGACCGCGATCGCGACCTGCGCCCGGCGAGCTTCGGGCGTCGAGATCAAAGGCATAAAGCCGTGCGTCGCACAGCAGGTGATAATTTCGATAACGCCTTCATCCTGAAGTTCGCGGAAAGCGTTGATCAGATTGCGTTTGTAGCGGTCGTTCCAAAGCCCAAGCGAAGCCGTGAGATTATCGACATACATCTTCGCGACGTCAATAAATTCCGGAGCTTCTTTCTGAACCCGGTGCAGCTCTTTTCTTGCCAGCTCAAGCAGATTTTCGATGTGCCGCGTGTAGCGTTCCTGCAAAAGCGGGTCGGCAAGCATCTCGCACAAAGGCGGCGAAACGTTCATTGCAAGCCGTGGCTTTGCGCCCGCTTCGTGCAGCGTTTGAAAAATGAAAATGAGCGGAAGATAGACCTCGGTTATCGCCTCGTAAAGCCAATCTTCCTCCAAAAATTCAGGATATTCAGGATGCCTGACAAACGGCAGGTGTGCGTGAAGGATCAAGCTGAAGTATCCGATCGGCATATCTCTTATCCTGATAATTATTAATTAATAATTTAGTAATTACTAATTATCGGAGTGAGGATAAGGGGTTTACCTTATTCAGATCCTTAGATCGTTTCACCATTCGTTTCGGAAAATTGACCAGGCTTGAGCCGAAAACTGCCGGGCCGATCTCTTCGTATTCTTCGAGCAGATCTTCGTCGTCGATCTCGAATTCGCTTTTCAATGCGGCACGCGCGTTCTCGCGGGTGATGCGGTCGATCGCCGATTGAAGCACGGCGAAGAGGCTTTCGCTTACGTGAAAGCGGAAGTCTTCGAGCGTGGCACCGCCGGCGAGAAGTGTTAGCGCGTAGCGGATATCGTCGGCATCAAAGCCTTCGAATTCGGCAGCGGGCCGATCGACGAGACGCGCGAACGCGGCATATGAAGCCGTGCGTGCTCCGTCGGCATCGTCGCCTGCGATCGCAACATCGAATGCGTCTTGCTTGAAACCGGCGACATCGAGCACGGCGGCGAATTTCTCTGCCGGAATGTTCCAGTCCGCTTCGGTGGCGACGCGCGGGCTCGGGCTTTTTCGCGGAGTTGTTATCTCGTTCGAATAGAGCGCACGAAAATAGGGCCGGTTCGGTGCATAGAAACCGATCTCGGCACGATAGGTCGAATCGGGTTCGACAGTAAACCACCAGTTTCCTTCGGCATCAATTACGTGCAGCTCTTCGCGGTCGCGGGTCGTGTTTATCAGCTTTAGGATCAGCGTATAGCTGCCGGTGTTCTCGCCAAAAACACGGTGCAGTATTTGATACGGATTATTCTTCAGCGACCAGTATAAATAAAGCCGGTTCGGTGTCTGCATCTGCAGACGGGCGCGGTTCTCGCGTTTGAGCACGGGCAACTTCGGCAACGCCAGCTCGCGAAAAACAGGCGACATCGCCGCCAACGGATCTGGCTCCGCCTCGTCTTCATTCAATGCGGCCGTAATGCGTTCGGTTATCTCATCAAAATCGGATTCCTTGCGAATCCCCTCGCCGGACGAAACGGTCACGATCTCCGCATTCAATACATCGTTTTCAATATTCGCTGCCATAAACAAAATTCTAAAACAAGAAATTTAAATAAAGATTAATTATGCGGGGTTTGATGGGAAGATACAAGGCAAATGTCGAATTAGAAAAGGCCGGAACACCCCGACCTTTCGATACATGTGTCAGACAGCAAAGTTCTATTTCTTAGCGACCTGGCCGTTGTTGCCGATTGATTGGATCTTGATCTCGATCTTGGCGAACGATGTTTTCACCTGTGAGCGGACGGGGATGCGGCGGGCGTCGTCGGTTATCCAGATGATCATTGAACCTTCGCGTTCGATCATGCGGCCGTTGCCGAAAACGTCCGGTTCGACCTTGTAGCACCAAACGCGGCCGATGTCGGTCTTCAGGCGTTCGCGGCCGGTGACGCGGACCGGCACATCATATATCAGGCCCGAATCGCTGACCTTTATGTTAAAGGTCTTGCCCTGTGCGAGCGGCAGAGTTCTCAGGTGATAAATGCCGGAAATAAGATCGTAGGTATTGCCGTTCAGGTCAGAGGCGATCAGACGCGGCGGACGCATCGGCTCGTTCGGATCGGTCTCCGAATAGATCACACGGCCGCCGTCGTAATCAAATACGGCCTCGCTGTTGCGGATGCGTTTTTTCTGAACGTCGTGCTTAACCGTTTTGAGCGCGGTCAGGTCGCTTCGCATCGTCGAATCGAGCGTTTGCAGGAAGCTGAACCCGAAGAGTTTGACCAGCGTGCCTTTTGAGCGGGCCTCGGCGTTTACCCGATAGTTACCATCGTCGCTGCGTTCCTTTATATTGAACGTCAATTCGGCGATAGAGATGCCCTGTATTATCTTGCTGATCTTGCCTTCGTAGGTAAGCGTTTCCCCGACGGCGAACGGGACACCATTTGCCGGAGCGGTTGTTGGCTGTGCAGTGGCTGTAATAGCCGCAAGCGTGATCGCGACGATCAACGCAAATATTAAGTTTCGGGAAGTCATAACATCAAAAGCCAAAGTAAATTTTTGCTGAAAGTATCGCGGCAATAACCAAAAGCCCGATGGCCGCATTATATTCGCGATGTTTTAAGTATAACCGAAAATCAAAGCTTCGGTCAGAATTTTTCCACGGCGTTAAACGCGGGGAAAAAAGCGGTACCGCATCAGCATATTTGCGGTATTCCTCACCAAGCCATGATCCAAGCTCTTCTGCTTCGACGGTCATAACCGGCAAATAGATGCTCAAATAAAAGATAAATGCCAGCAAAACAAGCCACCAGACGCCTGAAGCAACACTGAACCCGGCGGCGATGATCATTGTGCCGAAATAGAGCGGATTTCGCGTATAGGCATATGGGCCGCTGGTGTCGAGTTCGCGGATCTTTTGAATATGGCCGCATGCCCACGCTCTTATTGCCAGACCGACGAGAGCGATGCCGACGCCGATCGCGAGAGTCGTCCACGTCGGCCGGGCGAACCAAACATAAAGGAACGCAAAAGCAAACCCCGCGAAAACGCGATAACGCTGTAAAAATTTCTTACCCTTTGAAGCCATGTTTTAGGCAGCAAGCCGCTCGGCGACAGCCGCGGCGACCCGTTTCGGCGTAATGTCCATACATATCCAATTTGAACACGTCCGGCGATGGCAATCCACACGGCAGGCAATGTCGGTTCTTTCGACGATCGCATCCGCCGGATCCGGGCTGCCATTTCGCCACCATTCGGTCGGGCCGAAAATGCCGACTATCGGCGTTCCGGTGGCCACGGCGATGTGCGTCGGGCCGGTGTCTCCACCGATATAAATGCTTGCGAGTTTTGCCAGTTCGTAAAAGCCTTTTAGCGTCGGTTCGGCGGCGACCGCCTTTCCCGAATGGCTTGCCGCCAGCACGTGTTCGGCGATGTCTTTTTCCTTTGGGCCGGTTACGATCAAGGGCCGCAGGCCGTGTTCTTCCCAGATGCGGTCCGCCAATTCACCATATTTTTCGGCGTGCCAGAGCTTTGTCACCCAACCGCCCGCAGGATTGAGCAGAGCGAAGCCGCCGCCGAAACTATCAACCAGCATTGCCGCTTCTTCTTTATGTTCCTGATCAGTAAAGATCGGAAATTCGAGCGGTTCGTCCGCCGGGAACGGGCCGAACGCTGCCGACGCCAATGCCAGGTTCTTTTGAATAACGTGCGTTAGTTTATCGATCCTTACCGTGCGGTTCAGGAAGATGCGGCTGGCCGGTTCGCGAAGGTTTCGGCGCGAAAATCCCCAACGCTCTTTCGCACCCGAAAGCTTTGCGACGAGGCCCGATTTCAGCAGGCCTTGAAGATCGATAGCGATATCAAAATCGAGCTTGCGGAGCGGGGCGATCTGGCGCTTTATTTCGGGCAGCATATCGTCAACGACGCTGCCTTCGCGCATCGCACGTGTGTCGAGCTCAAGAATTTCGTCGATAAGCGGATTGCCGCGAATTATCTCAGCCGAGCGCCGCTCGACGGCCCATGTTATATGAACATCAGGCCGATGACGCCTGATCGCGGCAAACGCCGGAAGCGAATGAACGATATCGCCGATCGCACCCAGCTTAATGAAGAGAACTCGCACCTTTTGAATCTTATGTTGGCAGTGCCGTTCGTCCCAAATGCAGAATAAGGGTTCATTGCATTTTGTACGTGGCAGAACTTCGAGGACCTATGCGGATATTTGCGGAACTCTG
>CAZXTS010000030.1:0-21021 GCA_964643745.1 uncultured Chloracidobacterium sp. | reverse complement strand
TTTTGGGCTGAAGATCGATGTAGAATCGCCAAACTTTGCGAATGTGCCGTTTAACAATGGATCAAGCCCGGCTCGCATTCTTCAGGGCGGGGCAGCCCCGGACGTGACCCGAACGGTTTCAATGACGACCACAGGCAACCAGTTTAATTGGTCCTCGACCAAGCAGATCACAGCGGTAATCGTAAAGGGTGGCCCGAATGGTGCAAACGTTTACCCCTATAATCCGTTCTCGTTCGGTGAAGTAAATGGTGGCGGAACTGGCTTGATCACACCCGGTGGATTTGGCGTTAGCCACGTAGTTTTCTGTTTCGGTGTTGGGCTTGTCCCCAGCTCAGGCGGTGTCAGTCTTTCCGGCCGTACGCTTACTGCAGCGGGAATGCCGATCCGTGGAACAACGATGGAGCTTTGGAACGTAACCCGTAACGAATATCACATCGCAACCACCAGCAGCTTTGGCTACTATGTTTTCAACGACCTGCCTGCGGCTGATTTCTACGTTTTGACCGCAAACCATGGCCGTTACACTTTCGCGGACAACACCCGTTCATTTACATTGAATGATGATCTTGCGGAGATAGACTTTTTTCAGGATCATTGATCTGTTTTGATGTGCCCGGATCTGATCCGGCCATGTTTCGCGGGGGTTTACCTGTTGATCGGGTCTCCCGGTCAAAAAATGCGGAGAGCTTAACGGCCTCCGCTTTTTTTATTTGGTATATTCTTAACCTCGGGGGCGTGAGAATCCGGGAGCTGTGGTCCATCGGCTGGGCCTCGCCGTGGCTGCGTTTGGCTTCGAAACCGCTGTTTTCTGCCGCTCAACCTTATCGATTGCGGCGGCGATCGCGGCAAGATCCGCGAGTGGACCAACAGATACGGCCTCTTCCCGCCTGATCAAAAAGCGCTCGATAAATCCTGTGTCGATCTTGCCGCTGACAAAATCAGCGTCTTGCAATACTTGGCGAAAGAACGGGATGGTCGTCTTGATCCCGCCGATCGAATATTCCATCAGAGCACGCCGCATCCGTTCGATCGCTTCCCTTCGGTCGCGTCCGTACACCGCGAATTTCGAGATCATCGGATCATAATAAATTGACACTTCGGACCCTTCGTAAACGCCGCCATCATCGCGGACGCCCGGTCCTTGCGGGACCCGCAGACGCGTTATCGTTCCCGGCGACGGAATGAAATTGTTCTCAGGATCTTCAGCATATATCCGGCATTCGATCGCGTGTCCGTTCAATTTAATATCGTCTTGCGTAAAGGAGAGCTCGTCTCCGGCAGCAACGTGAATCTGTTCGCGGACAAGGTCGATGCCGGTGACGAGTTCTGTAACCGGATGTTCCACCTGAAGCCGCGTGTTCATTTCCAGAAAGTAGAACGAACGGTCGGCGTCGGAAACGAGAAATTCAACCGTTCCCGCACCGACGTAGTTCACCGCTTTTGCCACCTTAACCGCACAGGCTCCCATTTCGGCCCGCAGTTCGGCTGAGTTTATCGGAGACGGAGCTTCTTCGATCACTTTTTGGTGCCGCCGCTGAATCGAACATTCGCGTTCGCCGAGATGTACGTGGTTTCCGTGGGCGTCCGAAAATATCTGTATCTCAATATGCCGCGGGCGGACGATCGCTTTTTCGATATAGACCGCATCATCGCCAAAACTTGCTAGTGCTTCGGACCTCGCGGTTTCAAATGCCGACCTGATCTCGGAAGCATTTTCAACCAGCCGCATCCCTTTTCCGCCGCCGCCAGCCGAAGCTTTCAGCATCACCGGGTAGCCGAAGTCTGCTGCCGTTCGTTCTGCTTGTTCGAAGCTTTGAAGCGGTTCCGTCGTACCCGGCACGACCGGAACACCTGCTTCGATCGCGATCTTGCGGGCCGATATCTTTCCGCCCATTGCCTCCATTGCTTCCGGCGGCGGACCGATAAAAACGATTCCGGCATCATTCACGAGCCGGACAAAACCGGCGTTTTCAGACAAAAAGCCATAGCCGGGATGGATCGCCTCGGCACCGCTTTTCATTGCGGCTTCGATAACCTTCTCTTGGCGAAGATAGCTTTCGTTCGAGGGTGCAGGGCCGACGTGGTATGCCTCGTCTGCCATTCGGACGTGTAATGCGTCGCGATCGGCATCTGAATAGACTGCGACCGTCGCGATCTCCATCTCGCGGCATGCCCTGATGACACGGCAGGCGATCTCGCCTCGATTTGCGATCAGGATCTTTTTGAACACAAAAATTCTATTTAATGAAGCAGTTCGGCCGGAGTCAGGTTCGATATCTAATCCAGCATCGAATTGCCCTGATTTCGCGGATCATAACGAACGCCGATCTTTGCGCCCGGTGCGTATTTCAGTGGATCCCGCTGCTGCTCTTCGGTCAGCAATTCCGACGATTCGAAATCGACACCGTTCAAAGTGTAGATATAAAAGACCACTTCACGGCCATTTGGAGCGATATCGGTGTCGATTATTCTGCCGTCAGTGATGCGGCCGTTCTCCATAAGGAATCGGCGTCGCTCCGCCTCAGGATCACCCTTGTCTTTGCTCTTGAAAAAACTAAAAAGTCCCATTCCTAATCAACTACCAGCGGCGGTTTGCCGTATCGGGCCCTGAGCCGATTCGCCGCCTCAAGAACCGCGGGGCGTTTTATTATCCTTGCCTCAAGCGGCCTTTTGCCCGGAATATCAATCATTATCAATCCTAAAAGGATAGTTAGGACTCCCTGCCCGGGAACACCTGGCAGAGACAGCACGATCCCGAGCAGCACGAGAAAAACACCAAATATGTTCTTTGCTATAACGGCTCCCCAACGCACAAGCCACGGGCTGTCGGGAAGAAAATCCTGCGTATAATGCGAACTGAAATAGTTTGCAGGTATCTTTACCAGGACGATCGCAATAGAAGCAAAGCTCAACGTCAGCGAGCCGAGAAAAAGCCCGACACCAAGGCCTATTGTGCTCCAGGTTAGTCCGGCCCAAAATTCTGCCAGCCAAGTGATCATAAGTGGTCCGCTCTTTCCATTCTACGAAATTCTTTCCAGATAAAATACATCCGGTGAATGAACGTCCACATCGAACCGACCGCCAGCACCCAAAGCACCTGAGGCATTCGATTGAACCACCATACATCAGAGGTCCAGTCCCAGGTCGAAAGTGCTCCTATGATAAGCAGCACCACACGCTCCGGCCGCTGAAGAAACCCAACATTCGCCTTTACGCCTAAAGCTTCGGACCGCGCCGTGGAATAGCTGACCATAACGGATGCCATCATCGCAACGCCGGCAAGGATCACATTCAAAAGCGAACGCTGCGGCGTATTGCTGGCATAAAACGCAATGATGCCGAGAAATACGACCATGTCCGAAAGCCGATCAAGCGACGAATCTAAAAAGCCTCCGAACTTGGTGACATTGCCGGTCTGTCGAGCCACATTGCCATCGAGCATATCGAACAAATTTGCCCCGATCAGCACAATTCCGGCCCAGAAAAACTCGCCCATTCCAAAAAGAATACCGCAAAATACATTAATCGAAACGCCGATCGTCGTCAGCACGTTCGGCGGAACACCGAGCGAAACAAGGCCCCGCACCATGGCATTTATAATAGCCATAGCACCGTTCCCGATCGCCGCGCCGATATTCAAAGGCTTCATTCCCCAAGGCTTCCGATAATGAAAAAAGGCTTCGCAAAGCCAATTCGAATTTGGTCTATATTGTCGGGAAATTAGGTAGAAATTGCAAAAGAGTGTGGTTTAAAAGCGAGAAAGACGCTAGATACGTCTCCCACACCGTAGCACGCGCCTTTCTCAGTTGTTCGCGTGCTCGATTTTGGGGTCAAGCACAGCGAACTTTTAGAGATTAGAATAGTTCTATAAGTAAATCAAGCGGGCATCTCGATTTTTACAAATTCCTTTGATTGATGTGAACCGCTAGTCTTCGACGATCTCATGGATCGTTGTGAGGCGGCTTATTTCGAAGGTTCTCCAGCCCGTCGGGGATTTGACCCGTACCTCGTCGCCCTCTTCTTTGCCGATCAATGCCTGTCCGATCGGAGAGACCGTTGAAATATGGCCATTTTCGGGATCGATCTCTTCGGATGTCACCAGCCGATAGGTCACCTTCTCTTCTTTTTCGATATCGAACAACACGACGCGCGAGCCATAAGCGACGCGGTCGGTAGGGAGTTTTGTTATATCTATGGCTTCGACCTCGCTCATACGCTGACGCAATTGCATAATTCGCGCCTGAACGATCGATTGGCGTTCCATAGCTGCTTTATATTCTGCATTTTCGCGAAGATCGCCGAACTCCCGTGCTTTTTGTATCTCTTTTGGGAGAATAAAATGAAGTTCTTCTTCGAGCGTGTCCAATTCTGCTTGTAATTTCTTTTTAACGTCGTCCATAGTATTTTCGTTCTAATTACCCTTGCCTTCGAGCGGAGCTCCGAAGGATATTCCAATATCGCGAGCACTTCGCACTAGCTGCCCATCGATCGGCACCGTCTTCACGTTTGCACAAGCTTCAGAAAGAGGTACGGTTACGATCGTCCCCGCCTGTAGTGCGACCATCTTACCAAGCTCCCCGGCCACCAGAGCGCGAACGGCGCAAGCCCCAAAATTTGTCCCTAACATCCTGTCGAACGCATTAGGACTTCCGCCACGCTGAAGATGCCCTAGCACAACACAGCGAGATTCTTTGCCCGTCATCTTACCTATGACGTCAGTTACGTGCTCCCCGATGCCGCCCAGCCGCAGCTCGCCGGTGTCTGAGTAGATCTCACCTTTCCCAAGCTCGGTGGCACCTTCGGCAACAACTACGTTCGTAAATCGGGAACCAGCCCTTTCTCTGGCCCGAACCTTTTCGGCTACAGTTTCGAATGAGAATGGTATCTCCGGGATAAGGATGATGTCCGCGCTTCCGGCAAGCCCTGCATGCAATGCGATCCAGCCGGTGTTGCGGCCCATTACCTCAAGGACCATAACTCGATCATGCGAAGCTGCAGTTGTGTGCAGACGGTCCAGAGCCTCGGTCGCAACGTCGATCGCGGTCATAAAACCGAAGGTTAGCTCGGTCGCGGCAAGATCGTTATCGATCGTTTTCGGTACACCAATTATCGGAAATCCACGTTTATGAAACTGTTCGGCTATTGCCAGCGTGCCTTCGCCGCCGAGAACGACAAGTGCCTCAATGCCCAATATATCCAGATTAGCAAGGGCTTCTGAAATTGGCATTTCGGGAAATACGGCCTTACCATCTACGATCTGGGCAAAGCTGCCGCGGTTGCGCGTGCCAAGTATAGTTCCGCCCCTGGGCAAGATCCCGCTGACGGTTTTCAGGGTCAGGCTCATCGTTTGAGTTTCGCCGAGAATGCCTTCAAAGCTATCCTCGATCCCGACACACTTCATGCCAAACTCGCCCACCGCGGTGCGAACGACCGCGCGAATTACCGCGTTTAGGCCGGGCGCATCGCCTCCGCCGGTTAGGATGCCGATCTGTTTATACATAGTTAGGCGAAACTGCTCTATTTTAACGCATCGGCCGGCAAAGCTGAAAACTATAAGGCCCGGAGCAGCACCGGGCCCAACGTTTTCGATTTTTGATCTCTTATTTTGCTGCCAGGTTCTTTTCAGCCAATTGAGCGGCCTGCGGCATAACTTCAATGGCTCTTAGGATCTGAGGATCGCTCTCGGTCAGAACTTGCGACGAGGCTTCATTTGAATACGCAGCGGAGGCCAGTTCCTGCCGGAGCCTCATTCTTACATATTCGGCGTTCGTGTTGATCAGATCAACAGAGACATTATTGGCCTTATCCGCAACGGCAAAGGCTCTGAACACCTCGAACAAGCGGTCGGAAATAACAAAAGAACTTCCCGGCAATACCGTTTGGTGGTTTTGCCTTTCAACTTTCATTCCTTCAAATCCGGGGATCTTTCCGGCGACAAGTTGACGGTTAAAGAAGAAAACAGCGTCATTTAGACGGACACGGGTAGTGTTGAACGCCAGAGCCTCAACCTTGATATCCGGCTCAATGCCTCGGCCGCCATAAAGCGTCCTGCCGTCGGGCGTAGTTATCGGAACACCGGCCGGTTTTGGTTTTGGTGCATCCGAAGCACCGTTCGCGGCCTCACCGTTCTGGCCGGTGTAATATTCATAGATCGAGCCGCTGGAATAATCCCGTTGGAGCGAACGTCCGAGCGGCGTGTAGTAACGGGCAGTAGTTAGTGTCAGTCCCGTTTGAAATGGCAGCAGGAACACCCGCTGAACCAGTCCCTTTCCAAAACTCTCAGATCCGACGACAAGTCCCCGGCCGTAATCTTGTACTGCACCTGCAACGATCTCAGATGCTGATGCCGAACCGCCGTTGATCATAACGACAATCGGAACATTGCCGAAAAATCCGCCTCTGGTCTTTAGAACCGCTTCAGTCGCGTAACGCGAGCGTCCCTTGACCGAAACAACTCGCTCGCCGCTTTCAATGAACCTGCCGACCACATCTACGGCCTGAGGCAATAAGCCGCCCGGGTTTCCACGGACATCAAGGATCACGGACCGCATTCCCTGTTTCTGAAGTTCGTTCAAAGCGTCGTCCAGTTCCGCAGAGGTCGTCTCCTGAAAACCGCCGGTCAGTCCTATATAACCGATACCATTCGGCAGCATAAAGTAATTGCGAATAGACGGAAGCGGAACGCCGCCGCGGACGATCTCAAAATCAAGCGGAGAAGCCGCTCCTACACGTTCTATCTTTACTTTTACAGGAGTTCCGCGTTCACCGCGAACATTTCGCGAGACTTCAGCGCTTGTCCATTCCTTAGCATCTTTGCCGTCAACTTCTAAAAACCGGTCGCCATACCGCAAGCCGGCTTTATCGGCTGGTGTACCGGGAAGAATGGACTGAATGTAAACCCCGTCGCGGTGTTGAAGGATCGAAACCCCGATCCCGTAAAACTGCGACGCCTGCTCTTCGCTCAGCTTTCGGAATTCTTCCTGTGTGAAGAACTGCGAATGCGGATCAAGCGACCAGAGCATACTTTGTATCGATGTGTCGGCGATCTTTTCATGCGCAATATTGCCGGCATAATTCTTGTCGATCAGCTCCAATGCCTCGCTATACTCTGCGACGATCCGCGCAGGCGTGACCGAATTATCCGCCGCGGTCGAAGGCAACCGGCCAAAGACGCCGCCAGCTACGGCACCAATGGCGACAACTATTATTGCAAGTAATGTAAAACCAGATCTCATCTTTTGCACCAGAAAGTCTTTCAAATGATACCACATATCAGTTGGCAGCTTTCGCCGGCAAGTTGCCGCCTAATTTCTTGTTTACGCGGATAATTTACTTTTTGTTCACAAACTTCTACCATTTACGTTTTGCTAGATGGCGGTCGAATTGTCCATAATAATCCCCGCTTTTGATGAGTCCGAACGGCTTGGCTCAACGCTGGACCGTGTTTTTGAATATGTCCGCAGCCGGTCGATCGCGGCTGAAATAATCGTCGTTGACGATGGATCGTCCGACAACACGGCCGAGGTAGCCGAAGAATCGTGTTCGCGGCATCCGGACGTATCTTCCAGAGTGATCCGATATGAAAATAATCAGGGAAAAGGCTTCGCGGTTAGGACCGGCCTGGAAGCCTGTTCGGCACCGATAGCTATGTTTTCCGATGCAGACCTTTCGACGCCGATCGAGGAGATGCAAAAACTGATCGAACCGATCAAGGCCAGCGAATATGACGTAACATTCGGCTCACGCGCACTGGACCGCACGCTTATCGGCACGCATCAGCCTTGGCGTCGCGAACAGGGCGGGAAGGTATTCAATCTAGTCGTCCGCTTGATGACCGGAATGCCGTTCTGGGACACTCAATGCGGCTTCAAGGCGTTCAATATGGAAAAGTTTCGGCCGCTGCTCGACGTAATGCAGATAGACCGCTTCGGATTTGATGTCGAATTCCTTTATGTCGCCAACCTTCGCGGGCTCAAGCTAAAAGAGATACCGGTCCGCTGGAATAACGACGACCGCAGCAAGGTGAACGTATTTCGGGACAGCATCCGAATGTTCGACGAAGTCCGCCAGATCCGCCGAAATGCAAGGAAAGGAGTATACAAAGATGTCAGCTAGGTTAAACGTAAATATAGACCACGTCGCCACGATCCGCGAGGCGCGGAAGACGATCGAGCCGAGCATGATCACGGCTGCGGTGATATGCGAACAGGCGGGTGCGAACGGCATCACCGTGCATCTCCGCGGCGATCGGAGGCACGTCCAGGACCGCGATATCGAATTGCTGCGCGACGTTGTCACGACATATCTGAACGTCGAAATGGCCGCCACCGACGAGATGATCGCGATCGCCGAACGCACAAAGCCAGATGCTGTTTCGTTTGTCCCCGAAAACCCGAACGAGGTGACAACCGAAGGCGGCCTCGACGTGATAAAGAATTTTGACAATGTACAGAGAGCCGGTGAAAAGCTGAAAGCTGCGGGTGTATTCGTGAGCATCTTTATTGATCCCGATATCGATCAGATCGATGCCACGAAGAAGGCCGGTGCTCAACAGATCGAACTTTGCACAGGCGAGTATGCCGAACTGACGCTTGGTTCGCGGGCGATGCATGGCGATGGGGAACGCAAAGCTGCGAAAGAGGTCGAACGAATTCGCTCCGCAGCTGTTCATGCCAAGAGCGTCGGGCTGATCGTCGCCGCCGGCCACGGGCTTACTTATCGAAACGTAGGGGCTCTTGCGTCGATCCCGGAGATCACCGAATTCAACATCGGCCACAACATCATTTCCCGCTCGGTCTTCGTGGGCTTGAACCAAGCCGTAAAAGAAATGATCTCCGCGATCTCAATGGGCACAGTCCATTGAAATCTCAGAGACCATTTATAACATCCACCGCCTGATCCTCGCGTCTTACTCGTCGTCTTCTTCGCCTTCGGCAGCAAGAAGCGTCGCGCTTGTAACGCAATCGTCGTCGCCGCATTTTATCAGCGTAACCCCTTGTGCCGACCGGCCTGTTTCGCGGATCTTGTCCACGCCGAGCCTGATCAGCTTCGCCTGTTGGGTGATGATCATAATCTCGCTGTCCTCTTCGACCGGGAACGCGGCCACGACCTTGCCGGTCTTTTCGGTCGTTTTCATATTGATCACGCCAAGCCCGCCGCGTTTGGTCAAGCGGTAGCTGCTTACCAGCGTCTGTTTGCCAAAGCCTTTTTCGGAGACCGAAAGTATCTTTTCCGTTCCTTCCTGCGAGACCGCACAGACCGAAACAACAAAGTCACCCTTGCGTAGATTTACGCCCCGGACACCGCGTGCCACACGACCCATTGGCCGAACGTCCGATTCGTTGAAGCGGACGGCCATACCGTCGTGTGTCGCAATAAATATCTGCTGCTTGCCGTCCGTCCGAATCACGTCGAGAAGCTCGTCGCCTTCATCGATGTTTATCGCATTGATGCCGGTGACGCGAATGTTCTGATAATCGGAAAGAGCCGTCTTTTTGATAACGCCGTGTCTCGTGACCATGGTTAAATAGATCTCTTCACCGAAATCCCTGACAGGCATCACCGTGACAAGCTTTCGCTCAGAGGAAAGCTGAACAAGGTTTACAACAGCTTTACCTCGGGCAGCAGCAGCCGCTTCCGGTATCTCGTGCACCTTTATCTTGAACACCTGGCCGTCGTCGGTGAATATCATCAGGTATGCATGCGTCGAAGCAATGAATAGATTCTCTACAAAATCGTCATTCTTCGCAGTCGCACCAAGCCGGCCTTTGCCGCCGCGGCCCTGCCGGGAATAGGTCGAGACCGGTGTTCGTTTGATATAACCGGCATTTGTTACCGTGATAGCAACATCTTCGTCCTTGATCAGATCCTCGATGCTGAGTTCTACACCGGCATCGATTATTTCGGTTCGACGTGCGTCGCCGAACGCTTTTCTGATCTCGAGAAGTTCGTCGATGATCACCTGGCGAAGCACCGGTTCGTTTTGGAGAATGTTCTCTAATTCAGCGATAAGCTTTATGATCTGCTCATACTCGTCAAGGATCTTTTGCCGTTCCAATGCCGACAGCCTGCGAAGTTGAAGGTCGAGGATCGCCTGCGCCTGAATATCGGAAAACTCCAGACTTCCGATCACCTTACGAAGATCTTTAACGAAAGCATCTTCCGACTTCCCGCCGGTGATGCCTCGCCATTTCTCTATCTCGTCAAGCGTCGCAAAATTTGCTGTCAGCCATTGCCGCGATTCGTCGACCGAGCGCGAGGTGCGGATCAGTGGAATTATATAATCGAGTGCGTCGATCGCCTTGTTAAGGCCTTCTAAAATATGCGCCCTTGCTTGTGCCTTGCGAAGCTCGAATTCGGTGCGTCGCCTGACCACTTCTTTGCGGAATGCGATGAAGGCTTCGAGCATTCCCTTCAAAGTGAAGAGTTTTGGCTGGCCATCAACGATCGCGATACTGATGATCCCGAACGAGGCCTGCAGCTGCGTCAGTTTGTAGAGCTTGTTGAGCAAGACCTGCGGAATAGCGTCTCGTTTGAGTTCGATAACTATTCGCATTCCTTCGCGATTCGATTCGTCGCGAACTTCTGAAGCACCTTCGAGCCGTTTTTCCTGCATCAGCTCGGCGATCTTTTCGATCAGCTTCGATTTGTTGACCTGATACGGTATCTCGGTTACGACGATCGCATCGCGTTCACGTTCGCCGCGGCCGATCCTATCGACCGCCGCGCGCGCACGCATCTGAATAATGCCGCGGCCCGTTCGATAGGCACTTTCAATTCCCTCGCGGCCATAGATAAATCCGGCTGTCGGGAAATCGGGGCCGGGCACTATCTTGATCAGTTCGTCTATCGATATCGCCGGATCGTTTATCAAGGCGATACAGGCATCGATGATCTCCGTCAGGTTGTGCGGCGGGATCTTTGTCGCCATTCCGACCGCGATGCCTTCCGAACCGTTGACCAATAACAGCGGTATCTTTGTCGGCAGAACTTTCGGCTCTGAAAGCGAATCATCGTAGTTCGGCTGAAAATCGACCGTCTCTTTTTCAATGTCGTCGAGTATCTGATCGGAGATCTTGGCAAGCCGGACTTCCGTGTATCGCATTGCGGCCGGATTGTCGCCGTCGATCGAGCCAAAGTTCCCCTGACCATCGACAAGCGGATAACGCATCGAAAAATCCTGGGCAAGTCGAACCACGGTGTCGTAAACGGCCGTATCGCCATGCGGGTGATACTTACCGATAGTGTCGCCGACAACACGGGCAGATTTCTTGTACGGCTTGTTAAACGTATTGCCAAGCTCGTTCATCGCCCACAAAACTCGGCGATGCACCGGCTTTAGGCCGTCACGAACATCAGGCAGTGCCCGGCCGATGATGACCGACATTGCATAGTCGAGATACGACCGGCGCATTTCGTCTTCGATATTTATTTGATTTCTTTCTAGTAATGAATCCATTGATGGCGTTTTGATCAGTTTTCCAATGCCAAAAGGGTGTGGGAATGCCCAAAATGACAGAGGAAAAAAATGATGGAAATTCCTGTTCCTTAATGCTATCCTTATTTTACAGGCCGTCGGGCCTTATCGCAACTTGCCGAATCCACACAGCAAGTCTAGGAAACTCCAATAAAATCAACGATTTTCGGCCACCATCTGGCCTTCCTTGTCGTTCAGTACCCCAATCAACATGTCAACAACCGTAAGCGAAAAAGACAGCCGCCGGATCCAACGTTATGAGCTATCGTTACCCGCCAGGGTCGAGGTGAAAGTGGATTCGAATCTCTCATGGAATGAGGTCACCCGACTCGAGGATATTTCCGCATTCGGCGCGGGCTTCAAGTTGAAACGGCCCGTGAAACGCGGACGCCTGCTTTCGCTAAGTCTGCCGATGCCGCGGCAGCTTCGGTGTTTTGACTATCTTGAACCGCAGTACAAGATCTGGGGTCTTGTCCGCCGGTGTATTCAGATGGGAACAAGCCCCTCGACCGCCGAATATGCTATCGGTGTAGCTTTCATTGGAAAAAGCCCTCCATCGTCGTTCCTAAGCGACCCTTCAAGGCTCTATGATCTTCACAATCGGGAAGACGGCGGACTTTGGCAGATCACCGACGAGGATCCGCAAAAAGATGAATCAGATCTTCCGGCCAATCTGCGAAGGCATACGCGCTTTTCGATCCCGGAATCTCTCATCATTGAACTACTGGATGAGAATGGCGACACTGTAGCGAGCGAGATCAGCGTGACTGAAAACATCAGCCTCGGCGGTGCTTCCGTATTCACTTCCTTCATTATTGAGCCCGGCTGTTTCGTTCGCGTCAGAAGCGAGCGGCACGATATGTCGATAATTTCGATCGTTCGCGGCAAACATGCCGGCCCTGATGGGATCATCAGGCTGCATATCGAATTCATCGACAACTTTTTCCCGCTCGATGGTATTAGTTAATGGACTCAGTAAGTATTAAAGATCCGGTCACTACGGTGTCCAAACAGGAGAGAAAGATCCCGGTCGGCTACCTCGCCGAAACGCGCCCGCATACACAAATCGAAAAGGATGTCTTTGCGGTGATCCAATCGCGAGATTCGGAAAACCGCCGCTGGAAGGAGATCGCTGAGGTCGTAAGTTACACGAACGACGGTGCGGCCGTTCAAATGGAACGGGAGTGCGTCGTCGGTCGCCTTGTTTCGGTAATGATGCCGATGCCGGTTTACCTGCGTGCTTTCGACCATGAAGCACCGCAATATCGCATCTTCGGAGTTGTCCAATATTGTCAAAGGCTTCGCCAAAATGGGCAAGACAAATACTACGTCGGGATCGCGTTCACCGGCCAAAATGCACCTCCCAGTTATGTGGACAATCCCGAGCAGAATTATCGGATTTTCGGCCTGAACGAAGAAGGCCTGTGGAACATAAGGGAGGTTCGCTCAACCTTCAGAAAACGTGCCGATAACCGCTATTGGACCGCGATCGATTTCTTTATTGCGATCGTTGATGCCGGACATATAGATTCCGGCGGAGAGTGGGCCAAAACCGAGAATATCAGCAAGAGCGGAGCCTCTGTGGTCACAAACTTGCATTTCCAGACTGGTGATCGTGTCAAGATCATCAGCGAGGAATTCGATTTCTCGGGTCTCGCCGTAGTTTGCAACAGTTCCGATCTGCCGAGCGGAGCCCTCAGGTTGAATTTGAAATTTCTCAGTTCTTCCTTCCCGGTCGATAGGCTTGAACCTACGAACAAAGACTAGGCCGTTTACCATGCCAATGCTTGTAAAACATCTTGACGCCGCCGCCGCAGCCGAACAATGTGGCTAAGTTTGTCGAGCATCGGAAAACCAGTCTTCCGTCATATCACACCAGATAGCTAATCCCCGCCATTCATTGTATTGAGCGTAATGTTTCTCGATCTTTTTATCGGAACATTTGCGCCCAAGATTTCTTTTCTTATAGAATCCGGCCCGCAGCCGGGAATCAAGCGCAAGTCCATCATATCTGCCCAACAGTTTTAGTAGATTCTCAGCCGCGTAGTCGCCGATTCCCTTTACCTCTTTGATCTGCTTTTTAAGCTCCTGGGTCGGCAGGTCGCTAGCAAGCCATTTCTCAGGATCAAGCTCGCCGGAAGCCACCTTTTCACATAATTCCATCAAATAAGCGGATCGGTATCCCGCCTTGATCTCGTTTCTAAAGAACGCTTCGTCTTTAGTTGCGAGCGTCTCGGCGGTCGGGAACGCATTGTGGCCATTCGGGCCTTTTTCGCCTGAGGATTCGACCAACCTGCTGACCATCAGTCGTGTTAGCGACCAGGAACAATTCGTGGTGCACATCGTCTTTACAAGATCTTCGAAAACGGTCGGTGACCGCAGAAGTCGCCCGGCTTTTGCCGACAGCACCCAACTCAATTCAGCGCCCTTCGGTATTCTCGAATAGAAATCCGAAAGGTCTTCGTCGAGACGAAGTATGTGTTTGACGATGATCGCTACATTTTTCGAATCAGAGGCTCGGCCGCTATGTCTCACCTCGATCCTTTTGGTCGAATCAGAGATCCTGATAGCTACAGTACGCCCCGCTACAGTGCTTGTGGTCTCGAGCGAACCTGCGGCAACATCCGCCCTGAACGGCAGCAGGTCGTACCAACCGTGTCCAAAAATGGCCTGCCGAAGGCAAAAATCTTCTCCGGCCGGAATTTGAATAGTATGTCGCATCTGTGCAATGGTAATTCAGCCAAGAAAATTTTACAAATCTTTGCAAAAATTCGGCTTTTTGTCTTGGCATGGCGTCTTAGCTTGCAGAAAAAAGCGGCGATCAAAATGACAAATAAGTCGTCAGGATTTTGGAAAATTGACCTATTGTATTTTTATTTAAATTAGGATATATTTTTCTGGCCCATCCAGACACTGTACATCGTTCGCCCACCGGCAATTCAGCCGATACAGTTCTTTTCGAAAGTTTATTGAACTCTATAGTATTTCCGGAGGAGAAAATATGGTCAATCAATGGCCAAAGGCCTTAGTCGCGACGTTTGCGGTGTTCGTGCTTCTTACCGGCTCGCATTTGCAGGTAAATGCGTTTTCGGACGAGAACCCGAATTCACCGACACCAATTTTGATCACGGAACCGAACACCAAACGTGCCCTTGCGGTTCCTGCGTGGAAATTCAATGCAGAAGACCCTACGGCCGGTGCTGAACAGATATTTCAAGCCGGCAACGATGTTTACCTTTTCATTTACAACGTCGAGTTAATGAAGGGCGAAGGTGCGAATGCTTTCCGCCTGAATGTACAGGACGCAAAGGGCCGGAATTATCGGTTTGACGTAACCGACCTGGTCCCGGTATCGATAAAAGGCTATCCCGAAGCTTATGCGATAAAGGTAAGGCTTCGCGACACGATGGGCTTTTGGGCGGAGCCTATTGATAATGCCGATGTTGCGGTATCGGTCGCTTGGCGTGGATTGGCAAGCGAAAAAAGACTTCTCGGGCACGGAAACACCGGCGGCCCGATCGGCGACTTGCTCGAAAAACACATTGCAAAAACAAAGGTCCCTGAGATCGATGGTCCCGATTATGTCTCACCCCGATGGTCAGGCGACCGAATGCGTTTTCTTCAGCAGGCAGGTTTTGGTGCCAATGCGGCTCTGGACACGCGCGTCCGCAGGATCGGCGTGCGAACCTACCTTGCTGAGCAACTCGATGCACCATACCCATCGGCCGAATTTCCTTATCCCGACATTCCGCTTAAGAGCACTGACTCTTCGAACGTAACTATCGGATGTGGAATGTTCCCGACCGGGACCGCAGAACGCCGTATTTGCAATCGTGACCACTATTCGATGTACCCCATACAAAAGTGGTTCTTCTCTGAGGCTCTTTACGGCCCGTCGCAACTCCGCCACAAGGTCTCTTGGGCACTGTCGCAGATCTGGGTGATCTCAGGTGCCGGTGGCGTCACACAGCAATCAAGCTGGATGATCGCTTACCATAAAAAGCTATCTGAGAACGCGTTTGGAAATTACCGTCAGCTGATGAAGGACATCACGCTGAATCCCGGAATGGGCAATTATTTGGACATGGCCCGCAGCACGCGGAACAATCCGAATGAAAATTACCCGCGGGAAATTCTGCAGCTTTTCTCGGTCGGGCTGTTTCGAATGAACCAGGACGGAACGTTGATCTGTGTTGAGAACAATCCGTGTCAGCCCGGCGACACGCCGATCCCGACTTACGATCAGGCGACGGTCGATAACTTTACAAAGGTCTTCACCGGTTGGACGTTCTGCAACGTCGGATGCCCGAATTCGGCACCAAGCATCGTCAATTACAAGGACCCGATGACGATCGTCAACACGAACAATCACGACATTACGGCAAAGACCTTGATGAACTACGAAGGTGCTCCATTTCCTACCATTCCGGCGTGTACCGGATGCACCGGCGAAGCTACGAGAACGTATGCAAACAATTCGCTTGAGCAGGCATTGGACAACATTTTCTATCATCCGAATGTCGGCCCCTTTGTCAGCAAACTGCTGATCCAGCACCTTGTTACCAGCGACCCGACGCCGGCTTATGTCGGTCGCGTTGCCGGTGTTTTCAACAATAACGGATGGGGCGTTCGCGGTGATATGCGTGCGGTCGTTCGGGCGATCTTGCTCGATCCCGAAGCACGCGGTGACGTTAAGACCGATCCGAATTTCGGCAAGCTTCGCGAACCGGTTCAGCTCGCAACGAACATTCTTAAGGCACTTAATGTGAAGAATGCGGCGTTGACCGGTCCAAGCGATGGCGTGTTAACGAACTACACCAACGGCATCGGACAAAATCCGTTCAATTCGCCAACGGTCTTTAATTACTTTCCGCCGGATTACACTATCCCGGGCACTTCTTTGCTCGGGCCGGAGTTCGGAATAATGACCACCGGAACATCGATCGGGCGTGCGAACGTTGTTAATACGATGACATACGGCCAGATCAACACCGGCGAGAACACTCCCGGCGGGACGCGGATCGATCTCGCGGACCTACAGGCACTGATGGTCGCAGACCCGACCGGCAACCTCGTTCTGAACGAGCTAAACCATCGAATGCTTCATAACACGATGTCGCCGGAAATGCGGGCAATAATCCTGCCGGCAATAGCGGCCGTTGGAGCAGCCGACACGCTCGGACGTGCGAGAGCGGCGGTCTATCTGGTGGCAACATCATCACAATTCCAGGTGCAGAGGTAAAAACAATGAATGAATCAAGAAGAGATTTTTTGAAAACATCAGGAAAGGCTCTCTGCATGACGGCTGTCGCAACGCAGATGCAGCACCTTGGAATGATGTCCACGTTGGCCCAAAAGGTAAGCGACAGCGACGAAAAACAGTTGGGCGGCGATAGCTATAAAGCACTTGTGCTCGTCTATTGGTCGGGTGGTAATGATGGTAACAACATGATCATTCCCAACCATAACGACGCAAGCATCAGTAACTATGCAGCCTATTCGGCAGCACGCCAGCCGCAGGGCTTGGCCCTGGCGCAGGGCACATTGCTGCCGATATCTGTCCCGCGGATGGGCGGCCTTTCGTACGGCCTTCATCCCTCACTCGGGCCCGTTACCGGCGGCATCAACAACGGCATTCACGAGCTGTTTGCTCAGGGGCGAATGGCTGTCGTGACAAATTGCGGAACGCTCGTCGCTCCGATGACCAAGGCACAGTATCAGAATAATTCGGTACAAAAGCCCTATCAGCTTTTTTCACATTCTGATCAGGTAAATCAAAGCCAGACCAGCGTTTCCGATTCGGTCGCATTCACCGGCTGGGGCGGCCGAATTTCAGACCGGCTGACACAGGGAAACAATCCGAACGGATTGATCCCGATGATCACTTCGATCGCCGGTGCTCAGCTTTTCACTGCCGGCCAAACAACTCTGCCGATGGCGATCAATAACGCAAACACTTCGCTGGCAAGCGTGCTTAATCCGTCGGGATTTCCAAACAATGCTGCGGGCAATGCACGGCGGGCCGCGTTCAACCAGCTACGGACAGTCGATCTGGATTCGAACTTCGTTGCCGCCGCAAGCCACGTTACCGATCTCGCGATCCAGGCGAATTCCGCTCTTCAAACGTTCCAGGAAGTAACCGTAACTTTCCCGAACACGAATATCGGCAACCAGTTGAAACAGGTCGCTCGCTTGGTCAAAAAGCGAATGGACCTGAACATCAACCGCCAGATCTTCTATGTTCAGATCGGCGGGTTCGATACGCACAATGGCCAGCTTGTTCAGCACCCGAACCTGTTATCGCAATTCAGCCAGGCGGTCCGTGCGTTTTATGACGAGATGGTCGTGCAGGGTGTTTCGAACGACGTTACGACTATGACCCTCAGCGATTTCAACCGCACGTTCAACCCGGCAAGCAGCGGTGCGAACGTCGGCAGCGACCACGCCTGGGGCAACCATATGTTCGTTTTCGGCGGCAGCGTTGCGGGCGGCAACTTTTACGGCCTGAACACCGGCAACGGAACTCCGTTCCCGACGCTGGTAAATGGCGGCCCGGACGACACCAGCTCAGGAGGAAGCGCCCGCGGACGCTGGATCCCGACCACATCGGTCGAGCAATACGCCGCAACGCTCGCCCGCTGGTACGGCCTGCCCGAAAATCAGCTAGGTGAGGTCTTCCCGAATATCGGAAACTTCAACGGCTCAAACCTCGGGTTTATGCTTTAGGTTATTTCTTATTCGCGGTGGAGGGGCTTTTCCTCTTCACCCATCACAAATTCCAGCTGTCGGGAAACCTGTCTTCCCGGCAGCTTTTTTTCATTCCCTTCCAAAGCTCCCCTCCTTACCAAGGAGGGGTGGCGTCGCTTCGACGACGGCGTGGTTCTCTCTTTATCGCTTTCCGTCTCCGGTCAGAACCGGGAGCAATAGCGACCGGGCCAAAACTCCCCTCCTTACCAAGGAGGGGTGGCGTCGCTTCGACGACGGGGTGGTTCTCTCTTTATCGCTTTCCGTCTCCGGTCAGAACCGGGAGCAATAGCGCGGCGGCCTGAGATTCAACTGGGGCTGCGGAGCCAGGCAACAGCCTCGGCTTCATCTGTAAAGACCTGAGCCTGCATTCCGCGGTTTTGGCCCATCGTGACGCCGATACGGTCGGGGTCGATCAGTTCGGCAGGCGCCACGACCGCAACAGTCACACGACCGACGGCCGTTGCGGCCCATTTGGTCGCAAAAAAATACCGTTGAATCGTCGTCGGTGAGGGGAATCCGGTCACGCCCAACAAATTTACGAGCAATTTGGGTACGTCATTTTTCTTACAATATGCGATCGCCTCGTCCACCAGATCGACCGTTTTTTCGAATGTGAATTCTCCGGTCAGGCGAAATACCGCGTGGTCGCTTTCGAAGGATAGCGTTTCGGGGGCATCTATCATTTTGTCCATCCAAAAATTGGGTTGCTTAGCGGAACGAACGCCCACAACTATACAAGAAAAATGAACCCCGTCGAGACGCGTTAACCGGTCAGAACCAGGAGCGATAGCGACTGGGTCTCTCTGCGGCTTGCCGCTATGTTGTGCGGCGAAGCTTGCTTCGCCGGTTGCCATAATAATGCGTCGCGGCTTGCCGCCGATCGCGGGCAAGCCCGGGACATTTCACCCGCTGACGGAAAAGTAAACTTTTCCGCACAACGTGGCAGCAAGCTGCAAGAGCAATCTCTTTACGGTGGAGTTGGCGGTTTTCAGAGATCGAACTTATTTCTTATACGAGCAGGAAATTGTCGCATAGATAGTATTCTTTATAACACACGCAACATATGATACGATCTGGCGTGCGGCTAATGGCAGCGGCCGCGTGATCTTTGATAATTTATGCCGGACGGCATCGCAGGCTAACCGGAAATTGAGACGGATTTGATCGATGGACGGAGGAAGACGTCTGATAAGTCGATTCTTGTCGCTGAAGTCGACGAATTTAATAGCGTCGGGTAAAACCCGACGAAGCGGTTGCGGATGTCGGGCTGTCCCTGTAAGGGACACATTATCAACCGTTTATTTGACGCCTACAGCGTCGGCGAGCCAATTCTGCCGAAACCGTCGGGATGCTCCCGACGCTATTCAATATTTCCCCTTCGGGGATAATGATCGCTCTGCGGACTTCTTCGATAACGAACTGGCCGCCCGCTCACGCAGGCGGTTCTGACAAGGTGTTTCATTTTGAAACAAAAAATGAAACAAGAATGAAACAAGAATGAAACAAAGCTATTCTTCGGAAATGGGACACTTTTTGCCCGTAAGCAGTTGAACAGCAGACACTTAACCTGTCCCACTTTGCGCATTTTCTGGGACAAAACTGTGACAACAGAAAAGGCGGCCGAAACGACCGCCCTTCGCATTGTAATTCAGTTATTCGACCGAGCCTTATCTCCTCGCGGCTCTGGCTTTTGGGCCGCCGACCAACTTCATCTCATTGAGGATCCAGCCGGAATTGCCGAATTTTTCGGTTACGAAAAGAACGAAGCGGATATCGACGGAGATAGTCCGGTTATAGTTCGGATCGTAATAAAAATCGTTGCCGAGTCCTTCGAAATTTCCATCGAAGCAGATGCCGACCTGTTCGCCGTTACCGTTCAGGATCGGGCTGCCTGAGTTTCCGCCGATGATGTCGTTCGACGAAATGAAATTGACCACCACGCTGTCACCTTCGCCAAAGCGGCCGAAATCTTTCGCCGCCTGAAGGTCTTTCAGCTTCTGCGGCATATCGAACGGATTGCGCCCGGTGTCTTTTTCGATCATTCCCTTGATCGTTGTAAACGGCGAACGGTACTCGGCTTCGCGCGGGTTAAAGCCTTTGACATTGCCGTAGGAAAAACGAAGTGTGGAATTGGCGTCCGGATAGGGCGTAATGCCTTTCATCTCGGCCATTCCCTGCTGATAGAGTAGGCGAAGCCGATCGATCTTCGAGGCAAAATCGGCGGCACGAGCGTTCGCGGCATCTTTTTCCTTCTTTAACACGGTCGCAAATGCACGGGGATTGTCGCGTTCGGGGCGGAAATCCATCGTCTGCGGCCCGTAAAGTGCCGCGACCGTTTCGGTTTTCCAATAATCGCCTTCGGCAATGTTCTCGGCAAAAGCGGTTTCGGCAGCACGGCGGCCCGGGCCTTCGAATGAGCCAACCAGACTTTCGGCACCGTCGAATTTTTGATCGGCCGGAAGCTTGTCGAACTGATGCAGGAAATATTTCAGCATTTCGCGTTCATAGATAGGCTCGCGGCCTTCGAGCGATTTTGTGATCTCGGCAAGTTTCTCCGCACGTTCGCTATCCGGCAGCATCTTCCCGTCGATTGCCGCGGAATAGATCGCACGGAACATCGGCATCGTCGCGTCCGGCATTCGGCGAACCAGAATGTCTCGCTTGGCGAACTTGTTCGACTCGGCGGAAACGGCCGCAAGCTCAGAAAGCACGGTGCCGTATTTTGCCTGGCGTGCCGGATTTGCAGCAATCCAAGTTGCGAATCGAGCCTCCTCGGCCTTACGCTGCTCGACCAAATT
>CAZXTS010000029.1:20038-21437 GCA_964643745.1 uncultured Chloracidobacterium sp. | reverse complement strand
TAGAAATTATACATCCCTTACCCACATTTTTCTCTAACGCGGAATCCGGGTTCAATACGGTACCTATCTTCCTGACCCAAAGATCGACCTCGCTAAGCGGTTCGGGCGTAAGAAAGAAGAATTTCCCACGGCCCTTTTTACGCGACGAAACCAGCTTGGCACGTTCGAGCTTTCCCAAATGCTTGAGCAAACCCGGCCGCGAGATCGCATGTCCTTTCGAGATCTCGGTAGCTGTTTGGGGGCCTTGCTCGGCAAGCGTCATTATCAGTTCGCGCCGAACAGGGTCTGCCAATGCCTCGAATACATTTGTGCTCATTGGTGTATTATCTCGCCCTTTTCTATCAAGGCCTTTAGGTTTTCGAGACCTGCTGTATAGCCCTCGCCGACCCCGTCGAGCCACATCTGCCGCTCATCTTCTTTGACGGTCTCGTAACCGGTCTCGAAAATGGTCACTTTCGTTCCGTCGCCTTCTTCTTCAAGAATGAAATTAGTTACGAGGAGCATTCCCGGAAAATTCGGGTTCGCATGCCAACGAAGTGTGAACCTTTTATTTATATCGGCCGTTTCGATCGCGGCTGTGAGTTTTGTCTTTTCCGCCGCCGGATCTTCCTGGTTCGTCATTAAATAAAACTCGGCGACTGAACCGACATTCGGATCGGGTATTTTCCAAGTGGAACCGGGCGAGTACCATTTTGTGAGCATTTCGTCGTTGGTTACGGCCTTCCAAGCTCTTTCTATAGGAGCATCTATCCAGATGCTCCGGCTAATGCTTATCGTGTCCTTTTCAAGCGCTGTCCTTTCTGACATTTTTCTCATCCCTCCAATTTGTGTGGCCATTTTCACGAATGGCTGATAGGTTTGTGTTTAATGTGTAACCATTTGGTTACACAAAAGAATACCTGTTTTTCCAGTAATTGCAAGTGCTTTGGCAACCAATAAGGCTTGGCGGGATTCTTACGTTGTCGTGGCAGACCACCGCGCGTGCAAATTTCTTTGCAAAAAGCGGATGCGTGCGCCGTTCTCAATTACGTATGGAGGCAAATTTTATGAGACACCGAATTATTCCGATCACGGCAATGTTGTTTTCTTTGGTTTTTGCGGCAGCGGCCCAGTCACGTGCCGATATCCCAAATCCATCGATAGATATGCCGGGTTTTCTTAAAGTAGCTGCCGAGGCGGCTGCACATCGCGAAGGCCGTCGGTTGACCGTCGATGAATTTATCAAAATGTCCGCCGAGCCCGGAACTGTCGTGCTTGACGCGCGCAGCACGGAAAAATATAACCAACTCCACATAAAAGGCGCGGTGAACCTTAGCTTTCCGGACATAACGGTCGAAAGTCTCGATCGCATGTTCCCGAACAAGAATGCGCGGATATTGATCTATTGCAACAATAATTT
>CAZXTS010000029.1:0-19938 GCA_964643745.1 uncultured Chloracidobacterium sp. | reverse complement strand
CCGGTGCGCACGCCTATCTTTACGCTTTTCGGCTCGCAGCTTATTACCTCAAGCCGCGATCCGTGCGGGATCTGAGCGATGCGTTCGCCGGTCTCGGTTCCTGGCTCGGTTCGAAGTGCAAGAAAGCCGTCACCGGGTGAATTCACGGTCGCGAACCTTGCTTTATCAAGCTCGTCGTCCGGCGTTGGAAACCGTTGCTTGTTCGTGTTCGTTGCCGCTCGCTCATCGAGCTTCTTTTGCAGGTCGGCAAGTTCTTTCTTCAGCCTTTCCTTTTCCGCATCGGCGGTCGGCGTGGGCGAAGGCGGAACCTCGCTCTGACTGTTCGTATTCGAACCGCTCGAAATATAATAGATCGCACCCAACCCGCCGATCACGATCGATCCGATAATTAAAATACCAAAGATCACTATTATGAGCTTTAGAGCGAATGAACCATCGCGTTTTGCGGCGGGTTCGGTTGGTCTTCGTTTTTGCTGAGTTTCAGGAATGTCGACGCGTAAACCTTCGCGGCGGCCGGAAACCACCGTCTCCGCCTCAGACGCCTTAGCTCCTAGCGCGGCTCCGTCAGCAAGACAGAACCGCAACGAAGCGTCAGTATAAGTTGTACCGCATTGTGGACAGGTGTTCATCGCCGTGTGCGATGCAAGTATAGTCCAAGTTTAGATAATTCGCCTACTTTTGCAGTTCCTGATTGATCATAGTTCTCAAACCATTTTCATCCAGACCCATTAACTGTCGTCCATTTACAAAAAAAGTCGGGGTTCCGCGAACGCCGAGAGCCCGGCCATCAGCCATATCGCGGTCGGCCTTGGCACCGTGCTTCGGGTTCATCACATCTGTCTTTAGCCGCTGCAGATCAACGCCGATCTCTTGTCCAAAACGCTCGAATGTAACATTTGCCGGAGGACGATTCGGCGGCGGCGCAGCACCGTGTATCTCGCCCCAATCGGTCTGCTTGCGGAACATAATGTCCATCATCTCGAAATACTTGCCCTGCTCTCCGGCTGCCTCGAGATAGGTAGCGGCAAGTCGTGCATTTCCGTGAAACGGCATATAACGAAACACAAAACGGACCTGCGGAAATTCGCTGATCAACTTCTTCACATTCGGTGCAAATGCGGCGCACGATTCACATTCGGGGTCGAGAAATTCAACCACCGTTACCTTTGCGTCCGCGGGGCCGAGCGACGGGCTATCTGGACGAACGAGTCTTTCGGTGTTATCCGGCCTCTGTGCCGGCGGAACACTGGTCGCTGCTGAACGTCGATACGCGGCAACGCCGATAATACCGAAGATCACGGCAACTACGGCGATCGCTGCCAGGGTCTTTACTTCTTTCTTCATATCTACGATATTATTCGTTCGGACGCGGTCTATACAAGAGCAGGCCGATGGTCATCAGCAGAAACGCGGTCAACGACATCAGCGGGATCGTAATGAACCCGAGCCATTCTATCTGTCGCGAGGTGCAGGAGATCCCTTCCATGCACGGAGCAAGGCTTTCCGGAATTATGTGGTAATACAGCAGATTGTGGTAAACCGCGAAACCAAGCCCTACGAGCGAAAGCGGCAACGCATACCACTTCCATTTCGCGTCGCCGAGAACTATACCCGCGGCAATGATCACCACCAGCGGATACATCGCAATACGCTGATACCAGCAAAGCACACACGGCGGCAGCTCCATCACCTCAGAAAAGAACAAACTCCCGCCCGTCGCAGCGATCGCCAAGACCCAGAGCAGATAGGGAAGCAGGAATACCTTTAGCTTATCTGGTGAATTTTCTTCCATCACTTTAAGTTTAAGTCACGATACCTTCGATTTCGTAGCTTGAAACGGAAAAATTTTTCGCCTTGTAGTTTGGGTTTTGAAAAGTTAAAAAACTGTGTTAGTAATAAAATCCCCTAAAGGGGTTTGTCAGTGATTTAATTGGAAATTGGAACTAAAAGCGGGAAGGCTTTTAGCCCAACTTGTTTAGCGTAAAGTCGCCTTCCGTTCTTTAGCGTTATAAATGCTCTAAAAATGAGCTTATAGCCCTCAGGAACGGGAGGCCTTTGCTTTTTAGCCAATTGTCTCACCTCCTTTTGACGGAAGTTTCCGTCCCGCCAGCCGGTATACTTGCCGACAAAAGGAGAAATGCCCTTCAGAGGACTATCGGATCGCAAAATACAATTATGTAAATTACGATTCGATTCAAAGAGAATTCAAAGATCAAAAAAAACGCCAATTGTCATATCCGCAGCGGCATTACGATGTATTTGTAATCGTAGGTGGTTTCGCCGTCGATCCGCATTTGGGTGGCGGCGTTGGCGTCCTTGAATTCAAAGGCGATGCGGGTCGGAGCTGATGTCTCGCGGGCACGTGCGGTTCCGGCGTTCGTGCCGTCGGATGCGGAGTTTTCTCCTGCGTCGTCGCTATCTTCGGTATTCGCCGAATTTTCGATCGCACCGATATTGTTCAGAAATTCCTGCAGGTAATGGTGGTTAAATCCGAGCGTTACTTCGTCGCCCGAGTAATCCGCCGGGACGACCTCAACGCCTTCGCCCTCTTCGCTGGACTGTGCGGTCACTTCGACCTCGCCTTCGCGGACGGTCATCCGGATCGAACGGTTTCGCTCATCAGCCATCAGCGAGATGCGGCGGACCGCTGCTTTCATATCTGCAAGGTCAAAGACGACTTTCCGGTCGTTGTCCTTTGGCATGACCATTTCGTAGTTCGGGAACGTACCGGTCAGCTTTCGTGTGATCAGCAAGCGGCCATCGGTCTCAAAATAGAGATGATTCTGGTCTTCGCCGAACTGGATATCGCCGCCGGCGACTCTTGCGATCTTCACAAGTTCTAACAATGCCTTCTTCGGCACCAGCGTGTCCATCTTTTCATCGCCGATCGATTCGACCGCTTTTTCAACGTATGCCAGACGGTGTCCATCGGTCGTCACCATTCGTGCTATTCCATCCGCGAGCATAAATTTCGCACCTGAAAGCGTAAACCGGCTCTGTTCGTTCGTGATGGCAAACGCTGTGTTCTGGACAAAATATGTGAACACCTCGGCCGAAAGTTTTATCGGCGCCGATTTGAAAACAGGAATCTCCGGGTACTGCTCACGGTTAACGCCGGCGAGGCGGAAATTGGCACGGCCCGCTTTCATCTTCACCCATTCATTGTCTTCTTTTTTGAAATGAACATCGCCTTCATTCAGTGTTCGAACGATGTCGAAAAGCTTACGCGCCTGTAAACACATCGAGCCGGGAGTTTTGATATCAGCTTCGGCGTCGCAGCGGATGGTTACGTCAAGATCGGTACCGACAATACGAATAGAACCTTCACCGAGCGATTCGATCAGAATGTTTGAAAGCACTGGTATAGTGCTCTTCTTTTCGACCACGCCCTGGATATAACTCAATTCTTCTTTTAGGACGGACTGCTTGATCGTAAATTCCATACCGTTAATTTCCTTGCTCAACTAATTCTTAAACTAACTAAGATCAAATTAGATATATATCTAGTACTAATAGTAGGGCCTGTGAATATGTTCAAAACCGTCGTAAGTGCCCAATATTATTAGTGTTCCGCTTCCACAGCCGAATGTGGAAAACTTGTGGAAAACTCCTTCAGCGTGTGGAAGATCTTTTCCCGGTCCTGATTTCCACCGAAGTCCACAGGCAGTTCGGCGGGGGAGTTGAGGAAAAGTGGAAAACTTTTTTTAAGTGCTGCAAATAAAAGACTTACAGAAACAACGTTGCGGAAGCTCATGTGGAAACTATGTTCGTCCATTTTCGTCTAAACTCCTTTATTTATCGGCAGATACTGTCGATCAGTTCACTTACCGTGTTGTGGAAAACCCTATCGTCCTTTGTAAGCGAATCTATCTTGTCAACTGAGTGCATAACGGTCGTGTGATGCTTCCCGCCAAACTCGCGCCCGATCTCCGGAAAGCTGTGTTTTGTCAGCCGCTTACAAAGATACATAGCAACCTGTCGCGGCATTGATACCGCCCGGCTGTTGTTCTTCGATTTCATTTCTTCGACGGTAAGATTGTAATGCGAAGCTACGATTCGTGCAATGCGTTCCATGGTCAAACCTTCGGGCCGTTCGCTGTCGATGATGTTCTTAAGAGCGTCCTGGGCAAGCATCTTCGATATGGGCACACCACGGAGGCTTGCGATCGCAACAAGACGAACCAGCGACCCCTCAAGTTCGCGAACGTTGCTCTTGATCTTGCTGGCGATAAAGATGGCGATCTCGTCCGGAAGGTCGTAACCGTCGAGGTCGGCTTTTCGCTTCAGGATAGCGACCTTTGTTTCGAGGTCCGGCGGTTCGATATCGGCGATCAATCCCCATTCAAAACGCGAATGCAGACGCTCTTCAAGCGTAGGTATCTCGCGCGGCGGGCAATCGCTGGTTATGACGATCTGCTTCTGATTATTGTGCAGCGTGTTGAACGTATGGAAAAACTCTTCCTGGGTGCGTTCCTTGCCGGCGAAGAACTGAACGTCGTCCATCAGCAGCACATCTATCGAGCGATATTTTTCGCGAAAGCTGTCAGTCTTGTCATAACGTATCGCGTTGATAAGCTCGTTCATGAACTTTTCGCTCGTTATATAAGAAACGCGCAAATGACGGTTACGCTGTTTTATCGAATGGCCGATCGCATGCATCAAATGGGTCTTGCCCAAACCGGTTCCGCCATAGATGAAAAGCGGGTTGTATGTCTTGCCCGGAATGTCTGCAGCACCCATCGCCGCGGCATGAGCAAACTGGTTGCTCGAACCGACGACGAATTTTTCGAATGTGTATTTTGGGTTTAGCGAATTATCCACCGGTTCTATATCAACAAAACTTGTTGTGCCGGACCGCGACGCGGAATTAGTAAACCCGGCTGCTGCTGATTGAGAATTTTCCTGAACGGAAGAATCTACCGCCGGAAAAGCTTCGTCGGCCTCTGCGGTGAAGGCGTCGTCCGCGTTTTCTGTTTTCTCGATTATCCAATCGATCTTATAGCCATCAAGTCCACGGTCGCGAATGATATGATTTAGAAGTTCGGTGTAATATGCTGAGACCCAGTCCTTGGTGACGTCGCCGGTTCGCAAGATCAGTTTCTTGTTCTGATGATCGATGCCCTCGAAATTAATGGGCCGAAACCACGACTCGAAAATGTGCTTATTAAGACGTGTTTCTACGATCGATAAGATGTCGTACCAAACGTCAGTTTTTGTATCGAGAACTTCCACTTAAGGTCTCCGCGTATGAACAAAATTGATGTTAAATTCTTAAAATGGACAAGCGGATCTCAGCAATCGAAAAAAATGTCTTGAGGTGCCGACGAACTCGATCCTTCTCCACAGAATTTTGGAAAGGTTTTTCTGCAAGGAAAACAACGGGTTGTGAGAATTTCCACAGTGTTTTCCACAGCCTTGTGGAAATAGATCAATAACTTAAAGTGCAACTTTAAGTTATTTATTTTCAACAATTTACAAGGGCTTCCTAATCCAAAACGGCTGTCAGATTAACATATAGATATGGCCATTGCAAACCGAAATCCACAGAAAAAAATAATCCGAAAATTTTTCTGCAAGTGCCTTTTTTTGCAATGATTTGGGTCAGAAATCAATCTGTTCTTGAGCTAAAATGTCGGCCAGAAACAGCCAAAAATGACGAAAAAAGTTTCGAATTAGTTCACATAGATGAAACAAAAAAGTAAAGCAGCGAGTTCGAAGATCGAAGCCGATATCAGAAAGTTATGCGAGCGCCTTTTTTATATCAGCGAGAGTGATGCCCCAGTAGAGTTCTTTGATCTTAAAAGTCTATCCAAAGCGGAACGCACCGACCTGCAGAATGTGTTTAAGACCGGAGAAGGGCCTAACGATCGATCAACGACGATAGACGATTTCTTTCAACGCCCGGCGGCTGAAAAGGATTGGCACATACCGGCCCAAAAGGCATCCGCGAAAAAATATCGGAGGCTATGGAAGATATTTTCGGACGAACTTTCCGATCCAAAGGTGTATCGCGTCGGCGCGATCCGGATCGATATTTACGTGGTCGGCAAAGCAGAAGACGGCGCGATGATCGGAATAAGAACGCGAGCGGTCGAAACCTAAAAACTATTCTTTGATCTCAAATTCCGCTTCCTGTAGCAGTATAGGTTCCTTGCCTTTCCTGTTATCGAAGACCACATAATAATCGCCCGGTTCAAATGTGCGAATAACCGTTCCGCCCGGAACGTTTCCGGTTGTCGTAATGAATTCAAACTCCGATCCGGCCTTCATCTTCTCAAACTCGGCTGCGGTCACGATAAAGAGTTCAAGCCGCGGCCGGTAGTTTTCGGTCGAAAATTTTCCGTTCAAACCTGTCTTGCGGTTCAGATTGAATCTATGTGCGGACATTTCGCCGGCCGGAACACCGAGCGGTGCCGAGATGAATTTGCCATAGGTAAACTTTGGCTTGGTCGATTCGATGACCGCCTGCGTTTCCGGCGGATTTGCTCTAATAAAAAAGATGATCGCAACAACAGCGCAGGCAGCGATTGCCGCCGCCGAAAATATGTAAGGCCTGATCCTGTCCATGGAAAACATTTTAGACCAATTTAGAAATTTTGAATAAAAAAGACCGGCATAAACCGGCCTTTTCAAGAGTTGACTGAACACGATCTCTATTTTGCCCGAAGCTTTCCGGCTCCTGACGTGTTCTTTACGATGTTCGTCGGTGTACCCGAATAGGTGACCGAGCTGGCACCTGAGCAATCCGCACGCAATTCGCCCGAAACATTTACCAAGACCTTGCTTGCTCCGCTGGCATCGACGATCACATTCGCGGCTGCGAGATTCTCGGCATCGATCTTCGAAGCACCGCTAACATCAACATTCAGCGAACCGGTCTCGCCGGCGACGCTTATTTTCGAGGCACCGCTCGTATCCAACTTCAGCGAAGAATTTTTGAGTTCAATCGCTGAGACCTTTGTCGCGCCGGAAGCTTCGATGCTTTCGATATCCGGAGCCGAGATGCGGACCGTCATCCGCGTGCGGCTTTTAATGCGCTTCTCGGTCGAGATCTCAAGCACACCGTTCTTTACTTCGGTCTTGATCAGCGGCAGCAGGTTGTCGTCCGCCTCGACCTGAACGCTGAATTCCTTCTGTGCGACTATCTCGACATTAAAGACGCCGCTGACATCTATCGCCTTGAAATCGCGAACTTCACGGTTTTCGGTAACAACGTTACCCGAACCTTTAACGCCGCGTTTGAACGAGAAATTTAGAAAACTCGGCTTTAGGCTCTCGGCACTTACACCGCCGAACGAAAATACGTTCGCGACCACAACACCGATCACCAAAGCTGTTATAAAAATTATGATTCCGACCTTTTTCATTTATTCCCTCCGCGGAAAAGTATTAGCTGTTGAGTGAAAACGACATCTTGACGACGAATGTTCAACAAAAATTCTCAACAATGGAAATTAATGGAAATTTCATCTGTAACGCGTATATAATTTTTAGACCTTTTCGATCATTTAATTCCCTCTATGAAATACGAAGAATACGTTGACCTGATCCGTAAACTTGAGAATCTCGCCGGAACCAACCGGAAAGCATATGAGCGTAAGGTCTTTGGCCTTGCCGCTGTCGGATATGGCTATCTGGCCCTAATTGTTCTGGTGCTTCTTGCGATACCGACCGGAGTGATCATTCTTACTATCTATTCACCGTCGACGATGCTTCGCGTCCTATGGTTTGCAGCAAAGTTCTGGTGGGCATTTATTCCGGCCATCGTGGTGGTCGTTGGATTTGTTGGCAGTGCCGCAAAGTCGTTCCTTGCAAAGGTCCCACCGCCGGAAGGCTCGGCGATCTCGGAAAGTGATGCTTCCGAGCTATTCAAATTTGTCCGCGAAACAACGGAGGCACTAGAGGCAAAGTTTCCAGAGGAGATACAGATCACAGATGAATTCAATGCGTCTGTCGTTACAGTTCCTCGGATCGGGATCTTTGGCCGGAAAGTCTACCTTCGGCTCGGGCTGCCGCTGATGCGAGCACTGTCGCCGGAACAGTTCAAAGCAGTTGTTGCGCATGAGATCGGCCATATCTCCGGTAAGCACGGAGCTTTCGGTAAATGGGCATATCAGCTGCATGAGGTTTGGGGACGATTCATTGATTCGCAAGAGCTTGAAGATCAAAAGCTTGGGTTTCTTTATCAGCGATTTGTGAACTGGTTCTTCCCTAGATTTCAGGCGTATTCGTTCGTCCTGATGCGCGAGCACGAGAAAGAGGCCGACGATTATGCCGTCGAGCTTTTCGGAGCACGTCCGCTTGGGGATTCGTTGATCGCCCTTCATACTCGCGGTTCCTATATTGACGATGTTTTCTGGCGAGGAGTGCAGGAAGGGAACACAAAAGGCGAACCGATGCCCGAAAAGGTCTTTTCTTTGATGATGAATTCACTCAACTTTGTGGATGAGGCCAAAGACAAAGACTCGGTCAAAAAAGCTCTTGCGATCCCTACTGACTACAACGATTCGCACCCGTCCTTATCCGATAGACTAGCGCGGATCGGATATTTGAAAGGCGACACGGTGGTAGATCCGCCGTCAATGCCGGATAAGAACGCCTCTGAACATTTTCTTTCAAGAGTAGCCGAACGTTTTGTGGCAGATTTTGACAGAACGTGGGACGAACAAGTTGCCGGATGGTGGTCCACACGTCAAGAGCACATCAAAAAGGCGGACGAGCGATTTGAGGAGCTAAAGCTCAAGAACACCGAAGGTGAACTAACAGCTGAAGAAATGATCGAACAAGCCGGTTTGGTCGCCGAAAAGGAAGGAAATCTTGCATCGCTTCCGATGCTTCGGGCAATAGTCGAAAAGTACCCCGACCATGCAGAAGCCAATTATCTCTTGGGCGGTGTGATGCTGTCGAACGAAGAGGAAGATGGAATGGAATTTATCGATCGTTCGATGACGTTGGATCCACAGTGGCGATACCCTGCAAGCGAGGTCGCATTCGATTTTCTCCGTTCCAAGGGCCGTTTGGAAGAAGCAAAGGCGTTTGCTTCGAACATGGAAAATGAACAAGAAGCCTTTGAGAAAGGCCAGATCGAGCGCTCGGAAGTTACGATCAATGACGAATTCGGTCCTCACACTATGCCTGAAGACGCCGTTGAAGAGATCAAAAGAAAGCTGCAATATTATGAGGAGATACAGGCCATATATCTAGTTCAAAAAGTTGTAAATTTCCGGCCGGACATTCCATTCCATGTGCTGTTTCTGGACGTTCGCAAATCAGGATTGCTAAAGCACAAAGACGACCTAAAGCCTGAAGAGTTAGTAAATGCCATCGCCAGCCGCCTAAGCGAATCAGAGATCGGCTACTTTGCCACACTGACCGGAATGTTTGCACCTACAAAAGCCAAGGTCGACAAGATCGCCGGAGCGAAGATCTTCGAAAGAGGATCTTAGTTCTTCGCTCTTGAAAACAGTTGGCTCAATTGCATAGTTCTTTCTTTACGTAGGTCTTCTTTCCGCTTGCGTTTTCGTAATAGCATCCGCCGCGTGGGCCTGTTTTATAGACTCGGCCATCGGCTGAGGGTTTCGCAGCGGTTGAAGTGCCAGCGGCCGTGCTTTGTGCGGCGGCGGCGGTCTTTGCTGCCGGATCGGGGACAGCGGTCGCCTGCCACGCGACGGCCTGCCAGCGTCCGTTTCGTTTTACGAATGTACCGGTGTTTAGGTGATTCGTAACGGTTCGTTCGCCGTTTATCCTCGTCGTGGTGCCGACCAGGCGAAACGCAACGACCGCAGCGTTTCCATATTGCTGAATTTTGACGTCTTCCGCGGAATACACGGTTGTTGGTTCACCTGGTTTCGCCGCAGGTGCCGAGCGGACACCTTTCATCAATTCAGCCTTGTCGATCCGCTGGCCGACGCCGCGTGTGTAAATTAGATCGTCAGCCCAAAATCGATCGTGAACGGCAGCATCGTTCCGGCCCGCACCGTCGAGAAATTCATTCAACAGGCGCGTGAGCTCGGCACTATCCGCTTCATTCTGTGCCGAAGCAAAAACGGGAAATGCCAAAACAGCCACCGCAAGAAAAACCAAAAGCCTAATCTTCATCATCATATTCGAATTCCTCCGGGCTACACGTTCGGCAAAGCGGCTTTACGGCAAGGATCGTCTCGCTGTCGTCCTTTACCAGCACATCACATTTCGGGCAAACAGCGTTTCTGTGTTTACAATCCAGGTCATATGCAGTCCCGCCTTCGCGTTCGGTAACAAAATGCACCGCGGTCTCGCGCATGCAAATGCCGCAAGTAACCGGATTTCCAACTTCTAAAGTGAGCATTTTTTTTCTCCTTTTTGGTTGAGGATATTATCACACTCGGGCATCAAAATCGTTTACATTTATTGCTATGTAAAGTTAGAATGATGGCATGGCCGCCTTAAATGAAATTCAACTAGAACTGCTCAGACTATTTGGCAACAATGTTTCCGATGAAACCTTGGCCGAGGTCAAGCGAGTTTTGGTCGAACATTTTTCAAGAACAGCGTCCGACCAGATGGATGAGTTCATGGAGGCCCAGGGTCTTACTGATATCGACATGAAAAACTGGGCCTTGGAACACAACAGACTTGAAGATCGTCGTCGACACTAATATTCTGCTCGCCTGTATCGGGCGACGATCCCCATACCGCTGGTTGTTCGATGCGATCATCGACGGGCGTATAGCTCTAGCCCTTTCAACTGAGATCCTTCTTGAATATCAAGAGATCCTCGGAAAGAAGACCACCAGAAAGATAGCGGACAATGTTGTCAGTCTTCTGACCATCCACCCTAAAAGCGAACTGATAGAAGTTCATTTCTACTTCAATTTGATCTCTACCGATGAAGCGGACAATAAATTCGTAGATGGCTATATTGCCTCAAATGCCGATCACCTAGTTTCTAACGATTCCCATTTCGGAATATTAAGGAAGATCAGTTTTCCCAGAGTGAGTATCCTCACTCTCGATGAATTCGAACACCTCATCCAAGAAGAGCGGGCAAGTTGATCAAGCTATTGAGTCACCAGAAGCATTTCACGGAAATATAACAACGCGCCCTGGACGATGCCGATAGCGAGGCCGAAGCCTGCGCCGAATAGTTCGATCGTTCGCAGGTGTTCCTTTGCGACGGAAAGCACCAGTGCTTCGAGTTTTTCGACCGGATAGGTCTTTATCTTTTCACGGACGACGGTGCCTACATCGAATTCTTTGATCGCCTCGGGCAGCTTTTCGCGAATGGCGGCGATGATCGTGTCGGAAAAAGTTTCGCTCGCGGAAACCAGTTTTTCTTCTTCGATCTTGTCGGAGAGTTTACCGATCGGTGCGGCAAGCAGGCTTTCGATCTGGCGGGAAAGCATATCGTTCACGAGCCGCGATGTGTTCTCGCTGGCGATGATCGAAAGCAGGCCGCGCGAGAGCATATCTTTCAGTCTTTTTTCCGATTCGGGATGAACGGTCCGCAATATCGAATCTATGCTATGCGGCCGGAGCTTATCGAGCGTTTCGGTGACATAGGCAGAGATAGAAGAACGCATCTCGTTCCCGCGAAGCAGCTTGATCAAAGCGGACGCGACCTGTTCCTTGAACCGCTCGAGTTGTGTCGGATCGACCTTGCCGATCAATTCACCCAGCGGCCGCTGCATCGCATTTTCGATCGAGCGGTTGATAAAAGAAACTGCCTCAGCGGCAAAAACATCGCCTTTCAGCGTTTCTTCAATTCGCTTTGGCAGGCTTTCATTTACGAGGTCATCAACCTCGCCCAGCAAATTATCGCGCGACACGAATATCTTTTTGAAGAACGGCAGATTCTCGTAATATTGATGGACCTCTTTCTTGATCAATGCGCCTATCTGCGAACGCGTGCGTTCTTCGGCGGCGATCTCGGTCAGATGATGCGTGATCGGCGCGATCTGTTCGGCGGCTTTTTCCTTTAACAGTTCGACGGAATCGGCGGTGAACATGTTGCCGATCGGCGTGCTGGTATTGATAAGATCATCGATCTGGCGGCTTACGAAATCGCGAATGTTCTTTTCAAGTGCCGGAGAATCGATCGCATTCGCAATGCGTTCTTCGATGAACCCGACCAGGTTGTCGAACGACTCGTCATCGACCACAGAAAAAACGCGGCGGGAAAGCACCTCGTCAACGCGGCGTTCGACAAAGGTCGAAATCGCGGTCTGTGTTTCTTCGTTCTTTAAGATCCGTTCGATCTGTTCGGCTATCGTAAATTGCAGCGATGAGATGGCATCAAGCACCGGCCCGCGAAGGTTGGAAGGCAGAGTTTCGATCAACGACGGATAATTCTGTGCAAGCAGATCCTGTGTGTAGGAATCGATAACGCCGCGTATCTTTGTCCGCAGGAAATCTTTCCCGACGAGCTCGTCCATTATCGTTTCCTGCGAAACAAGCTCTTCGCCGACGGCTTTGCCGATCGCGGTCGCAAGCCGGTCGCGGTGCCGCGGGATCATTCCCTGCGGAAACAATGTCAGCCCAAGCAGCTTGAAAGGCCGCCGCGGCCGGAACAGCATCCGCACCGCAAGCCACGCCGCCGCCCAGCCGTGCAAGGTGGCAAAAACAACGAGAAGAAGCACCTGGACACGAATGTCCTTGAACCACGGCCCGACCGCGTTTCCTATTTCGTAAAGAAATTCCATTTAAAAGATCTGAAACCCTTTTGAGCGAAGGCAAAAATCCGAAAGGTCCTTCACCCAATCGTGTGTTACGAAAAAGTTTCGCCATTGTTCATCGTCGTCTTTATGGATCGAACCGTCATCGGGCGTGTCGGTAACCGTTCCGTTGCCGAACATACGCTTATTTGGCGCGATCTGCGGAAGAACGACATCGCGCAGCTTTTCGCCGATCAGATGCGCATCTTCGACATCGACCCTCACGCCCATCGCGTTATAGCCCATCTGGCGTATCGTGCCTTCGCTCAGAAGGTCCATTCCCTTAATGATCTCCAGGATCGCTTTCCAGTTCCAAACGTTGGCGCCGAATTCGTAATTTTCCTGGCCCATGTCGTGTAGTGTGAAACTCATAGACTTAAAGTTACGACAAAAGTGGGCATCTCGAAAAGCTCCGCGGGTGCTTGTTGTGTCGGCGGGTGGCATCGCCGGACGCGCGAATGTAAAATGTTGTATAAATAGCAATGAAAATGCAGCAATATCTGGAGCGTATTGGGCTAGGCAAAGAGCGTTTGTCGGCTGATCCGAAGAGCCTTTCGCTGCTCCAGCGATCGCATCTTTTGAGCGTTCCGTTTGAGAATCTGGACATTCATTGGAAACGCCCGATCGTTCTGGATCTCGAACGGTTTTTCGAGAAGGTCCTCGTAAAACGCCGAGGCGGTTTTTGTTATGAGCTGAACGGGTTGTTCAATGAGCTATTGATGTCGCTTGGGTTTCATACACGGCTGATCTCCGCCCGCGTTTTTCACGAAGACGGAACGACCGGGCCGGAATATGACCACGCGGCGATCATCGTTAACATCGGCGATGAGGATTTTTTGGCGGACGTCGGTTTTGGGGATTTCACCGCCGTACCGCTCCGATTTGTTTTGGATAAAGAACAACACGACCGTAACGGCGTTTTCATTATACGGCGTTTCGACAATGAATATCTGGAGGTAGCAAAACGCGACGGCGACGGTTGGCGAGGCCAATATATCTTCACGGACACGCCACGCAACCTTTCCGAATTTGCCGAGATGTGCGACTTTCAGCAATATTCACCCGAATCGCATTTCACCAAGGGAAAGCTTTGCTCGATCATGACCGAAACCGGACGCAAAACATTGACCGGGGAGAGGTTCATTAATTCCACAAAGCGGCAAAAGGAAGTGAACGATATTGGATCCAGTGAGATGTTTGATCGGATTCTGAAAGATGAGTTCGGGATCGATCCTCGGGAATTAGCTGAAGGATCTTAATGCGCTAGAATCTAGAAATGAAAATTCAAGTTACGGTGTTGAGCCGAGGAAGAATTACAATCCCGGCAGAACTTCGAAAGGCCCTCGATCTAAAGCCCGGACAACAAGTTAATATATCGACAAAAGGAAATAGCATTTTTCTTGAATTTCCTCGTGAACCGAAAACAGAGAAACATCAGGCCAGGAAAGCCCCAACCAATCAATGACGCGATCGATCTCATACGCCGACGCAGGCGTTTCAATAGATAACGCGAACCGCGCGGTCGCAAAGATCCGCGAATACGCGCGGAGCACATTTAACGAACGAACGCTGACCGAGATCGGCAGTTTTGGCGGGATGTTTTCCGGGGCGTTTCCGGACATGGCCGAACCGATATTGGTAGCTTCGGCGGACGGTGTCGGGACGAAGCTAAAGCTTGCGTTTGAGACCGGCATCCACAACACGGTCGGAGCAGACCTTGTAAATCATTGTGTAAACGACATCTTGGTCCAGGGCGCGCGGCCTTTGTTTTTTCTTGATTACTTCGCGACCGGAAAGCTCGAACCGGACGTAACCGCATCGGTCGTCGAGGGAATGGCGCGAGCTTGTCGCGAGAACGGCTGCGTGCTGCTCGGCGGCGAGACGGCGGAAATGCCGGATTTTTATCCGCCCGGCGAATATGACCTCGCAGGGTTCATCGTCGGCGTCGTCGATAAACAAAAAGTAATTGACGGCAAATCGATCAAGCCCGGCGATGTCGTGCTTGGCATTCCTTCAAACGGCTTGCAGACCAACGGTTATTCGCTCGCACGCAAACTTTTCTTCGAGGTCGGCGGCCACAAAGCCGATTCATATATCGAAGAGCTTGGCACAACAGTCAGCGACGCATTGCTCGCAACGCACCAAAGCTTTCTCCCTCAGATCGGCCCGCTGCTCGATGGCGGCAAGATCAAAGGCCTCGTTCACATCACCGGCGGTGGTTTCCTCGAGAACATTCCTCGCATTCTCCCCGAAGGTGCCTCCGTCGAAATAAACCGCGGCACCTGGCCCGAACTTCCAATTTTTGGCATGATGCAAGAACTCGGAAATGTTTCCGTTCAGGAAATGTTCCGAACGTTCAACATGGGCATCGGGATGGTGGTCATCTGTTCGCCCATCGGGAAAGATCAAGTTAAACGCCGTCTAGGTCTATGTTACGAAATTGGAAAAGTAATTGCCGGAGAGAAAGAAGTAAAAATTTGAATATCTCGAAGCAATCGTAATCTATAATCATTAGGAGTTGTGGGGTAATTTTCATCTCCCCAATGTTCTTTTGATGAAAAAGATAAAATTCGTTCGAGCCGCAATATTACTATCAGTTCTTGTCGTTATACACACTTTCGCCGGCTCTCAGATGGTCGTTGCTCAAGGTGTTGAGGTGTATGCGGTTGAGATACTGGGCGTCGAGAAGTTGAATATTTTCGATTCTAAGGGCAACACGAATAAACCGATCTCACCATTTCTCGAAACCGCCGTTCCTGGTGTCGATTACGAATACGGCTCAGCTCCTGATGAGGACTATATTTCTCCGCACCGCGTTAATTTTGCCAATAACGCGACATTTGATATTAAATTTAAAACCACATCGGTAAATTGGATGTCGATAGATATATTGCGCGGCGTTCAAAGAAATTCTCCTTCTCTTGTTATTCGTTATCTGGATTTTCGTGATTTAGGCATTCCGGCAGGTGTGAATGCCTGGCTCAGATTCACACCACACGGAGTTAGCGACCTAAGATACGACGCCGACGGAAACGGAACATTTGAAACGATCGTAAAACCGCAATTTCGTGTAACTGGACAGGCGGCGAAAGATATTACCGAACCAACCATCGACATAAGATCAGTTATAAGTGGCACCACGGCGACCGTTACGATCACAGCGACCGACAATGAAACGGGTGTGAAGAATTTGCGATACCAAACCGATGATTCGGAAATCAAACCTTATTCCGGCCCGTTCCAGATAGACATATCACGACCCCGCGCCGTGCTTGCGGTTGCTGATGATCTTGCGGGAAACAGGAAAACGGTTGCACAGGACTTTAACTTGAATCCTTCAGTACATGGCGCCGATCCTTTCAATTTGCGCTCGAAACCTCGATAAATCGTGAGTTATTGCGCAAGCGGCTGTAAGAAAAACCAAAAAATTTCCGGGCTAGACGATCTCCAATCAACTTAAGCTCCGGGCGGACAACAGTTTCGCGAGAAATCTGCTTGCGCGGATCGCGGCATTGCCGAAGAGTGAATAACCCTTCGCTTTAAAGGCGTAAAAAAAGCTTCACTGATCGACGGATCTATATTATGCTTTTGGCAAGAAATTTATGTCATCAAGTATTTTCGATGAAGAACCGAAGCCGCGTTCGGTTTCAAAGCCGATCTTGATCGCTATCGTCACGTTTGTTTTGCTTGCGGGTGGCGGTTATGGTGTTTATCGCTACACAGCTCCGCCGGCGTCGGCTCCGCCTGACCGGGCTTTGATCGAAGCTGTTGAAACGCGCGAGGCCTACCTTTTTCTGCTTGCACAGCCGAGCTTTTCCGGCGATGAATTCCGCCAGCAGGTGCTAGGGAAAGGCCGGGTTACGTCATACGCCTGGAAGCGCAAAGAGGTTTATTTTACATTTCCCGAAACCCCCGAAGAAGAATTTCAGGAATATTTGGACAAGTACACGTTCGATAAAACGAAGGTAACCTTCGGCGATCTTCAGGAAGGCAGGGTAAAGCTGGACGATTACACGCTTCGGGTCGGGCCGACGGCATCGCGTCTTTTCAAGACAAGTGTTTACAACGTCCGGCTAGATACTGATGCTACATTTAATTTTCCGTTTCAGAGCGTTAACTATACGCTGAACCCATCCGAGATCAGAAATTATTCGAACAATTCGCAGACCTACGGCGGCCGCTTGGTCACCCAATCCTCCGATACAAACCCTGAGCCGCAATTCTTTTTTGCGAACCACGGCATAATGGTCGCCAAACCCGGCGAGCCGTCGCTTATGCGGGTGGTCGATGACCTGTTAAAAGATGTCGGCGATCTGCGCGAACCGCGCATTCAACGTCTGGTCGATTTCGTTTCTAACGAGATCGAATACAGTTTTACCGAAGCCGTTTCCGGGCGGGAAAAGTTAAAGCGGCCGAATCAGGTTCTGATGACGCGAAACGGCGATTGCAGCAACAAGACGATCCTGCTTGCGTCCTTGCTCGAACAGATCAACGAAGAATATATCCTGCTTTACAGCCCGCGTCACATCACCGTCGCCGTGCCGCAGGGAAATTTTGTCAATGGAAACAAGCTCGATTTCAAATGGGACCAGCGCCAATGGATGATCGCCGAATCGACCGCCGCCGGCTTCCAGATCGGCCAGTCAATGGTCACCGATCCTTCGCTGCTCACTAACGTCAAATACGTCCAAAACCCAAAGATCCGCAACCTGATCTACGACGCGCATTCTTACGAATCGCTAAATTTCTATTAAAGTTCAAGGTCGTAATAACACTATTTATGAAAAAGTCTGTCTTGTTTTCGATTTTCTTGATTGCCATTGGGTTTGGCCACGTTTCCGTTGATGCCTGCATGTGTCCGGGTGTGAATCCGGAGTTGTATCCACCTAATATCGATGAGTCGCGAACCTACTATCAAAGAGAGTTCAAAGGATCGGCATTTACAGGAAAAGTTGTTTCTAGCAAAGAAGCCGTCGGAATTCTGCGGTCGGGTGAAAGGATTCAGGAAGTAACTATTGACGTCGATCGCTACTGGTTCGGGGTTAAGAGCCGTACTGTAACGATCTATACCCCGCTCGATCGATCGGCATGCTGGGCTCCATTTGTCGTAAATGAAAGCTACTTTTTTATTCCGACGAACGAGAAGGATATGTTGTATCTCGGCGTATGCACTTACGCTACGTTCAATAAAAAGGCCGACGGAAACTACGTGAAGTTTATGGAAGATATGTTTGGTAAAGGTAAGCGATTCAAACCCGAATAAATTCGAATTGCTTTTACGCCATCAATTAGTAATGATACCTCGCCTGCAAAAACTCGATCCGATCATCTTGCACACGGTAAAGGATGCGGTGTTCTTTCGTTATTCGACGCGACCACGTGCCCGACGCTTTGTGCTTTAGGGGTTCGGGTTTTCCTAAACCAGAGAACGGTTCACGCACCGTAGCCTCCACAAGATCGAGCACCTTAAGGAGCAACTTTCTGTCATTCTCGGCCCAGTAACGAAGGTCATCGCGGAACACGTCACTTAGTACGACTGCTCTTTCTGGTTTTGACGACTGGTTTTTCTGCACCGAACTCCTTTCGCAGCTGTTCTACGGTGGTCACTTCGCCGCGACCCGTGTCCATTTGCTTGATCGCTTTCATTAACTTTTCGGCATTCTTTGGAGAACGAAATATATATTCGGTTTCCATCAGGCTAGACAGCTCATCGGCATCGATCATTGCCACGGACGAGCGACCACGGCGTTTGATCACAACGACCTCGCAATCGTCGGTTACCTGATCCATCAAAGATGCAAGGTTGTTTCTTGCTTCGCTATAGCTTACTTCTAATGACATAATGCCTCCCGAAGTTGTACAATGTTATTGTACGTAAAATTAGTGAATAGTCAATGAAAATTGGAATTCTTATTTCAGGCCGCGGGTCGAATATGGCGGCGATAATCGACGCGGTGGTGATCGGCGAGATACCTGATTCGACCGTCGAGGTCGTGATCTCCGATAAGGCCGATGGGGCGGGGCTTGAAAAGGCGCGTGCAAAAGGCGTTGAGGCGATCGCCATCGAACGCAGCGGCCGCACGCGCGAAGAACACGACGCCGAGATCATCGCCGAATTACAGAAACGCGGAGTTAAGTTTGTCTGCCTCGCGGGCTATATGCGGTTGCTTTCGCCTAAATTTGTCGAGGCTTTCTCAAACCGCATTATCAATATCCACCCTTCATTGCTGCCCGCATATCCCGGTCTCAACGTCCACGAACGCGTCCTCGCGGCCGGCGAAAAAGTGTCCGGCTGCACCGTCCATTTCGTCAACGAAGACCTCGACGCCGGCCCCGTCATCCTCCAACGCACGGTCCCCGTCCTCCCGGACGACACCCCCGAAACCCTCGCCGCCCGAATCCTCGAACAAGAACACGGCACATATGTCGAAGCGATCAAGAAAATTGTTGCCACAGAGCTCACGGAGAGAAATTAGAATCGACATTGCCCCCGGCCTTAGGCCAAAGATCTCGGACATTGCAATGCCGAAAAACTTCTCTGTGAACTCAGTGCTCTCTGTGGCTATTTCTCTTTCCGGGTTGGGTGGTTTATTGCTCTGTTCGAAACTCGGGCGGTGCGGAGGTTGAGGATCAGGATGCCGTCCGGGTCGATCTCGGCGTCGGGGAATTCCAGGGTGTCTTTTATGACGATGCCGCATTCGGTCAGCAGACGATAAGCGTTTATATTCCTGCCGCCGTGCTTCCCGGAAATATAGGCCGGATATGCGTTTGGCATCTCAACGCTTGCCGGCATCAGGCCGATGGCGTTGTTCGCGCTGTCGTACAAAAGCAGAAATGCATCGGCATTGTCCAGCTTTTCGTGCGCCGAACGGTTCATTACGATCACGCCCTTTGCTGTTCAATGTCACATAGATCCGGGCCCACTGCGCCCGCGTGCCATAGCGCGGCACCTCTTTCCACATTCGCTTCATTCCGAACCAATACCTCGCCGGTCCAGTGTAGCATATATGAATAGATATTGCACATATGATACAATAGTCGAAGATCGTGGATTGCCTGATGAAGGTGATGATTGGGTTGGTGATCGGTGATGCGGGTTGATGATGCTTTTGGTGATGAGAATTGGAAAAATGGCGAATTTTCGCAAAAAGCGGTCATAAAACCACCTCTCCGGGTCATATGAATTTTCGTTTGGTCATACAAAAGGGTGCCTGGGTCATATCTGAGACGGCTTTTTCGTCGCAAA
>CAZXTS010000028.1:12351-21584 GCA_964643745.1 uncultured Chloracidobacterium sp. | reverse complement strand
GGCTTGCGCCACGCTGCATCATGTTAAAGCCGGCGAAATCGTCCGCATTATCAAGGTAATACCGGTAGTACGCAACAATACCAGCTCCGACAGGATTCCGGTTGCTCGTAAACCGCCACTTGAATCCGCCAGTGAGCGTATTGAATGAAGACGTACCCCAGGTGCGGTTAAGCATTGGCGCGTCGTTCAGGTATGCCGGCTGAAGTGTGAAAACTCCCGGAACTTCGCCGGAAGGTGCTCCAGTCGGACCGAGAAGCGGACTGGTGGTCAGCACAACTCCGGGTAAGATACCTCCAAAAACGGAACCAATTCCGGGGAAGTTACCACCCGTGCTGGTTCCAATAAAGGGAAACTGGACGAATGGCTGGCTGCCAGTCGGGCGAAAGATCGCACGGCCTGACAACGGTCCCGATGTGCCCGGAGCCAAAACAACGGCCGGAGCACTTTGACGAATACCGCCGATAACGAACTGCGAATTCGGCAGATAAAAACCTGATAGGTTGCGCGGCGAATTAACCTTGACGCCGCGATACATGTCAGTGTTAAAGAAAAGTTCAAATCGGTTCGTAACGCCTATCTGAAAACTTGCCGGGACCTCGGTGATATCTACATCACCCGGGTCGCGGTCGAAGTTGCTGTACGCAAGGCTGAATGTATATTCGCCCTTACGCAGCGTGGAGCCGTCGTAAACCGTAAATAGTCCCGTTGGGCCGCCCATGGTCCCGCCGGTTCCAACAGTTGGTGCCGTGTTTCGATTGTCTTTCTCAGACCTCTTATCAGGATCGATCTGCGCAAACGCAGCAAACGAAAACATAAAGAGGGCCAGGGCAACAACAAATACTCTGTTAGCGAGTTTCATCATAATCCTCCGCCGAAAAAATAGTTAAATTTCAAAGTGTATCCAGTTAATACGAAAATTACATTAACTTCGTTCTGATACACAATAACACACACGCTGCCATTTTTGCCAAATAGCTCTGCTGAAAAAGCTTAGCAGACAGTGCAAACGAATTAAAGCTTCTAGTTCCGAGTTCTGAGAGAATCATTCAAGAATCAGATATATCTTAAACAGCGCGTGTTCTCTCCAGACAATGACGATACCCCAACTTTACGCTAAAAGCAAGCATTTTTAACGAATTACGTCGACTCTGCCTCTAAGCGTAGATGCCTCTGATCTTTGTGTCGTAGGCGACGCGGTCGATCGCGAGCATATATGCCGCGGTCCTTGTATCTACCTGATGCTTATCGGCATAATGTGCAAGCTCGTTAAAGGCGGCGACCATTTTTTCTTCAAGCCGCTGATTGACCTGCGATTCGGGCCAGAAATACCCCATTCGGTCCTGAACCCATTCAAAGTACGAAACTGTTACGCCGCCAGCGTTCGCCAAGATATCCGGGATCACGAATATCCCCTTGTCATGCAATATCTTATCGGCTTTTGGCGTGGTCGGGCCGTTCGCACCCTCTGCAAGTATCTTGCAGCGGATCCTGTCAGCATTCTCCGATGTGATCTGATTTTCAGTGGCACATGGTGCCAGCACATCACATTCAATTTCGAGCAGCTCCTTATTTCCAACTGGCTCAGACTCGGGAAAACCTTCTAAAGACTTGTTCTTATTCAGATACCGGAGCACTTCAGGAATATCAAGCCCATTGGAATTATAGATTCCGCCGAAAATGTCCGAGATCGCAACGACCTTGTAACCGTGTTCATACATCAGTTCCGCGCCGATGCCGCCGACATTTCCGGAACCCTGGATCACAACAGAGGTCTGAGCCGGTGTTAGGTCAAATCGCTTGATCGCTTCATTTACAGTGAAAAGCACACCACGACCGGTGGCTTCCCGACGACCGAGCGAACCACCGAGAGCGACCGGCTTACCCGTAACGACTGCCGTTACCGTATGACGGGCGTGCATGGAATAAGTGTCCATTATCCACGCCATTGTCTGCTCGTTGGTGTTCATATCGGGAGCGGGCACGTCTTTGTCCGGTCCGATAAAATCGATGAGTTCGGCTGTGTATCTGCGAGTCAATCGTTCGAGTTCACCGATCGACATCTGTGCCGGGTTGCAGATTATTCCGCCTTTTCCGCCGCCGAAAGGAACATTGACCACGGCGCATTTCCAGGTCATCCATGCTGAAAGGGCCTTTACCTCGTCAAGCGAAACGTCAGGCGCATAGCGGATGCCGCCTTTTGCCGGGCCGCGCGCGAAATTGTGCTGAACGCGAAAGCCCTCGAACACCTGAAGGTGGCCGGTGTCCATACGAACGGGAATATAGACCTTTATCTCTCGACTCGGGACCCGCATAACCGCGTATAGGTCGGGGTCAAGCCCCAAAAGCTGTGCCGCGCGGTCAAAGCGTTCGCTCATCGCCTCAAAAGGGTTCTTTTCATCGCTTCCCCTAAAACGACGCATCTCATCTGCCATCGGATTTGCCATTACTTAATTAAACGTCTCCAAATTATTACTTTTCTTATTCCAACTTTTTCTCTACATTCAGCGAACCGGATCGAAAACCTTCCATATCCAGCGTTGTGAACTTGAACCCTAATTTGCGGAACCTGCCGGAGATTTGCTGAAACCGTTCGAGTTCCATGGCCTTTTCTATCTCATCAAGCCCGATCTCTATTCTTGCAAGTTCTCCATGAACCCTCACGCGAAGTTCCCTGAAACCCAATTCACGAAGAATTTCTTCTGCCCGTTCGACCTGACCGACCCGCCCGATCGTTACCGGCACGCCCTGAGCGATACGCGATGAAAGACAGGGCGATGCCGGCCGGTCCCAACCCGGAACTCCATTTTGCCGGCTTAGTTCACGTATCTCCTGCTTTGTAAGGCCGCATTCGGCAAGCGGGCTTTTCAAACCTTTTTCCTCGGCCGCCTGCCGACCGTGGCGAACGTCCGCCAGATCGTCAGCGTTCGTTCCGTCCAGAACATTCACAATGCCGAGCGAACCTGCAAGTTCGCCGAGCTTTCCGTAAAGCTCTGATTTGCAGAAATAGCATCGGTTCGAGGGGTTTGCGATATAGCTCGGATCGTGAAATTCGCTGGTCTCGATCGTCTGTAGATTCAGCCCGAGGTTCGCGGCTATCTCAAAAGCCTCATCACGCTGCTTTTTTGAAACGCTTGGCGAAAGGCCCAAAACGCAAATGGCGTCCTTGCTCATTACCCGATTTGCTTCATACGCAAGATAGGCACTATCAACTCCACCGGAATATGCGATCACCGCCTTTGACATCGTCGCAAGGCGGCTTCGAAGCTCATTGACGCGCTCGACTCTCGAATCGGGCAATGTGCCTTTATCTAATGCGGGTGACGATTGGAATGGACGGTCGATCTGATTCATTTAGCGGTTGCGAATTTGACGCGGGCTTTGCCACTTTGATCCGGGCCTGGCGTATCCATCGGATCGAATAGAATTCAACCGATTCGCAAAGTCGAAATCTTATCTAACGAGCAAATCGAAAGCAACCGGTTCATTCCGAAAAACACCGCAAAATCCGAATTTTCTGGAATTTTCGTCGGCTGGGTGGTATTATCCAGTGAAAAGGCAAAACATTGATGTTCCGGCACGCCCCAAATAGCAGTTCATTTTCCGGCAACCGTTTCCATGGAAAGCTGATCCTTTGCGCGTTCGTCTTGTTGGCATCTGCCGTTTCTGCAATAGGACAAGGCACCGACGAAACCGAAAAGGCGATCGAGGCATTCACACGAGGGCAAGACGCTCACGCAAAGGGCGAACTGACGACTGCGATCGGTTTGTACAAGGAAGCGGTCGCAATTATCGAAAAGTTTCCGGAGGCCGAATATCAACTCGGCGTTGCTTATCGACAATCGGGCCAACTCGATCAATCCGAGCGGTCGTTCCGCCGAGCTGTCGAATTTCGCGACGATTGGTCGCTTGCACTTTCCGGGCTTGGGGCGATCCTGGTCGAACGATCGAAATACGAAGAAGCGGAGCCACACCTGATCAAAGCGATCGAATCGGATGATCGAAATTTCCCGGCCTATTCCGCTCTGGTTGAATTAAAGGTAAGGAGCAAGGCAGGCAAAGACGAACTTAATATTTTACTTCCGAAGATCCGCGAATTAACTGAAAAGGCAAATCCGCCGGCGTCGATATTCGTTGCGCGGGGCATCGTTGAACACGCGCTGGGCGACAGCAGATCTGCCGCTAACAGCTTTACACGTGCCAGGGCGATCGAACCGCAAAATGTTGCAGCTATCCGCGAACTCGCGTTTGTCGCGATCTCAAATGGCGATATTGAACGTGGCCGTGCCTTCGTCGGCGAACTTGAACGTGCGGCTCCAAAAGATCGTGCACTTCCGATCTTGAATGCCAACATTCTTTTGCTGGATGGAAAAAACGCCGAAGCTGATGCACTTCTCGAAAAGATCACAGAGCCTTCGCCCGACGTAGTCGCTCTGAGAAAAAAGATCGCCGATAGTAGCACTTCAAATATTAATGAACTTGAGGAACGGCTAAAGTCGGATCCGAACAACGCAGTTGCAGCGGGCCGGCTGTGCGTTCTTTATCGAACTCTGGATGCAGCTAGGGCTCTCGAATTCTGTCGGCGTGCGAGCGAACTGGAACCGAACAACATAAACCCCGCGATCGGGTTTGCCTCGGCATTGATACGAGCACAAAATTTCACTCAGGCTGTCGCATTGCTAAAACGGCTCGCCGAGGTCCAGCCGGAGAATTCTACGATCCGGGCAAATCTTGCTTCGGCATATTTTCATTCAAAGGCATATCCGGATGCGAAGCGCGAATTCAAATGGCTGGCGGACAATCAACCGGAAAATTCGATCACATATTACTTTTTAGGCATCGTCCATGACAATCTGGGCGAATATTTGGACGCGGCCGCCCGATATCAGGAATTCTTGAGAAAGGCCGATCCTGCCGTGAATCAGTTGGAGATAGACAAGGTGAATCTGCGAATGCCGACGCTGCAGCGGCAAATAAAAAACAAAAAGGGGAGATGAAATGAATAGCGGACGACATATCAAGAGTTTGAACGGATCAACAGGTTTCTTATTTGCACGAGTTCGTCTAAAACCTCTTCTCTGTCTCGCGATCGCTTTTGCATTCTCTGTTTCCGCAACTGCACAGGACCGTTACGATATATCTGATTCGCCGCCGCCGTTAAAACAGATCTCGGCCGAAGAACGTAAGCAGCTAACTGCGTCGAAGAATCCCAAAGACAGGACCAAGCTTACGCTTGAAATGATGGAGCTCCGGCTTGCAAAAGCCGCGACCAAAAGTGCTGCGGAAAGCTATTCTGAAGCTTTTCTAGAACTCGGCGGGTTCCACGCGTTGATGGACGATATGCTTCGCTATCTCGACAAGCTGCCAGGGAACAAAAAGGACACTTTGAATAGCTTTAAGCGGTTTGAGATCGGGCTTCGACGGCTAGCTCCCCGGCTCGAACTCCTTCGCCGGGATATGCCTTCGGAAAAAGAGCGCTACATTTATTATTTAGCCCGCGACCTACGCGAGGCACGGGCAAAGGCGATCGAGCCATTGTTTGGCGAAACCGTTGTTCCCGGACTGCAACAGGATCAGCCTTAACGGCATCTGACATCGCATGAATCGAACATTTACTTTGCTCTCGTTTCTCTTTGCTGTAATTATTCTTGCGGTGCCGACCGATGCACAGCGGCGAGACTATTTCACCGACGAAGAGATCGAGATCGTTCGCGATTCGCCCGTTATCGACAAACGGATCGATGCTTTGACTAAAATGATCGACCGCAGATTTTCGGCCATCGGCATCGACGCAGGTGGTTGGAAACCGAAACCGAAAGACCCGGAAGTTTGGGGTGATCTTGGTGAACTAACCCGATCGCGAGGAATATTCGAGATCCGCTCGATCGTCCAGAAAGCCGCGGATGATATTGATGACATCGCCGGACGCAACGAACACGCGATCGCCGAAAATAAGATGAGCGGGAAGTTTTTCCCGAAGGCCGTTCGTGCTATGGCAGCCGCCTGTGGACGTTACCTGCCACTTTTCGCAAAGGCCGAGGCCGAAAGCGAATCACCCGGCGACCGCGGCAACCTGCAAACCTCAGCCGAACTCTGCGAAGCGATCGTGGAAGCTGTTAAGAAACTTTAGGAGCAAATTGATTTTGGTTCTATTTGGAAGGGAAATTGGCTATTATCAGGTGAAATGGAAAGAGCAATAGATAATGTTATCTGCATCGATCCGGGCATAATGAGCGGTACACCGGTCTTTACCGGTACTCGTGTTCCTATCCAATCTCTGTTCGACTGGCTTGAAACCGAAACGCTTGATGAATTTCTCGAAAATTTCCCGTCTGTCTCGCGTGAACAGGCGATCAACGTTCTCCACTTCGCTGAATCATGCGTGACGTTGCGTTATCAGTGATCTAGAATCACACATCGGTTAGGGCACACTTCCTACCGGTCGTGTTTCCGCCTGCATCTCATCACTCATCACTAACCACTTTCCTGTGCTAAAATCTCCTTTTATACACCTATAACTTATGGCAACCGAGATCAAAGAAGCATTGACGGCAGCTCAGGCTGAAAAGGCACGTTGGGAAGCGGAGACGCTACGACGCGTATTGGGCAAGACGGCTGAGCGAAAGAAGTCGTTCGAAGGGGTTTCGCTCGAGCCGGTCGAGCGGCTTTACACTGAGACCGACATCGAACACGTCAGCGAGATCGGCTTCCCCGGCGAGTATCCGTACAAACGCGGGATTCACCCGACCGGTTACCGAGGCCGTCTGTGGACGATGCGTCAGTTCGCCGGTTTCTCTTCGCCTGAGGAAACCAATCGCCGTTTCAAATACCTGATGGCTCAGGGGCAGACGGGCTTGTCGGTCGCGTACGATCTGCCTGCGTTAATGGGCCTTGATGCGGATTCTCCCTTGAGCGAAGGTGAGGTTGGCAAATGCGGTGTGGCGGTTTCGTCCCTTGCCGATTTCGAAGTCCTTTTCGATGGAATACCGCTCGACGAAGTAACAGTTTCGCAGACGATCAACGCTCCGGCTCCGATCTTCCTTGCTATGTACCTCGTCGTTGCCGAAAAGCAGAAAGCTGATTTCAACAAGATCTCCGGCACGCTTCAGAACGACATTCTGAAAGAATACATCGCCCAGAAAGAATGGATCTATCCGATCAAGCCGGCGATGAAATTGGTCATCGATACGTTCGAATACACGACCAAACACGTTCCGAAATACAACCCGATCTCCGTTTCGGGTTACCACATCCGCGAAGCCGGTGCGACCGCTTTGCAGGAACTTGCGTTCACACTGCGTGATGGCGTTGAGTATGTTCAATACGGCGTCGATCGCGGCATGGACGTCGACGAGTTCGTCCCGCGGCTGTCGTTCTTCTTCAATGCACACAATGACTTTTTCGAGGAGATCGCCAAGTACCGTGCCGCCCGCGTCATCTGGGCACGTACGATGAAGGAACGCTTCGGTGCGAAGAACCCGCGGACGATGCAGCTGCGTTTCCACACCCAGACCGCTGGAGTGTCCTTAACGGTCCAACAGCCGTTGAACAACATCGCACGCGTCGCCATTCAGGCACTCGCCGGTGTGCTCGGCGGTACGCAATCGCTGCACACTGATTCGTTCGACGAAGCTCTCGCATTGCCCAGCGACAACGCCGCCCTGATCGCACTTCGCACACAGCAGATCATCGCCGAAGAGACCGGAGTTGTGAACACGGTCGACCCGCTCGGCGGCAGTTATTACGTCGAATCGCTGACGCAGAAAATGATCGATGGCTGTCTTGATTATTTCGACAAGATCGATGGTTTCGGCGGAATGGTCGAAGCGGTCGAAGCCGGTTTTCCGCAGCGTGAGATACAGGAATCAGCCTATCAATATCAGAAAGCGGTCGAGCGAAAAGAACAGGTCATCGTAGGTGTAAACAAATACGCGATGGACGGAGAACTGCACAAAACAGACATCTTGCAGATCGACGAAAACGTCCGCGATCACCAACTGCTCCGGCTCGAACACATCAAATCGACCCGCGATCAAGGTGCCGTTTCAAACTCGCTCGATAAACTAAAACTCGCCGCCCGCGACAACACGAACACAATGCCCGCAATAATCGAAGCCGTCGCCGCCTACGCAACCGTAGAAGAAATATGCGTCGCTCTTCGTGACGTGTACGGCATCTACGAAGAACCTGCGTTTTAGTTTTTGTACAGCCGACAGCTCTCAGCTAACAGCTGTCAGCAAGACTGGAAGCTCGTAGCTGAAAGCTGATAGCTGGTAAATAACCCTATGCAAGATTTCAAGAACCTAAAGGTCTGGCAGAAGGCTCATGAACTGGCTTTGCTTACCTATAAGATAACTGCGGACTTTCCGAAAGAAGAATTGTTCGGCCTTCGCAACACGCTCCGCAAAACAAGCGTTGACATTCCGGGCTTTATTGCCGAAGGCTGTGCCAAAACGAAAGATATCGAATTCGGAAGGTCGATCGGTATGTCGCTTGCTCTAAGTAATCGGCTTGAATACTACGCGTTAATGGCAAAGGATCTCGGTTTGCTTGGTGATGCCGTACACGAACAGCACCTCGAACGCATCGTTGAAGTCAGAAAAATGCTCAGCGGCTTTTCCAAACGGCTTATCGATTGATTTCCTCATCTGAATCCGAATCCCTATCTTGAACGAAAGCGAGTCCAGAACATCCTTCGTCTACATGCGAATGTTGGGTTTGGCTCAGCATTTAGAAAGAACCTGTTGGCGAATGGCGTTCATATTTTTTTGGGAGACGCACATGAAATTAACATTATCACTTACGGCTACTTTGGCAGCGGCGACGGTCCTTTCGGGCTGCGGAGCACCTGCAACGAACACAACCACAAACACGGCAACTAACCGCACGAATACGACGATGGCCGCAAACAACTCGAATACGATGGCACCGAGCAACACGAACACCGCGACCGGCTCGAATCCGATGGTCGGCGGAGCCGCAATGCTCGCGAGCCGGGACATCGTCGATAACGCTGTTGAATCGAAAGATCACACGACTCTGGTCGCTGCGGTCAAGGCAGCTGATCTGGTCGCAACCTTAAAGGGTGCAGGCCCGTTCACCGTTTTTGCTCCGACCAATGCAGCGTTCGACAAGGTCCCGAAGGCGACTCTTGACGGATTGCTCAAGCCTGAAAGCAAGAAAGCTCTTTCCGGGATCCTGACCTATCACGTTGTGGCAGGAAAGCAGGATGCGGC
>CAZXTS010000028.1:0-12251 GCA_964643745.1 uncultured Chloracidobacterium sp. | reverse complement strand
AAGAAAGCCGCGGAGAACTGTCTTCCTCTGCGGCTCTTCTTATTTTTAAACACGTGTTATTTGCGGTAGCTTACTCGCCAGATCTTCATCGCACCGTCATCGGTGATGAGCAGAGAGCCGTCGGGTAAGAAAAGCAGACCGACGGGCCTTCCCCACACCTCGTTTGAATTTTCGTCCGGCAGCCAACCCGAAACGAATTCTTCGTAAGCGTTGCCTTCCAGCTTTCCATTCTTGTCGAACTTGATCCGGACTACTTTATAGCCTGATAGTTTTTGGCGATTCCAAGAGCCGTGGAGTGCGACGAATGCATCGTTCTCATATTCCTTCGGGAACATTTTGCCGCTATTAAATTGAATGCCTAGAGCGGCGACATGCGAGCGGAATAGCACATCCGGAACGATGGTCGTCTTTACCAACTCCGGAGATTCGCCTTTGCGGCGAGGTTCTTCGTTCGGGCCGATGTAGGCATAAGGCCAGCCGTAAAAGCCACCTTCTTTGACCGAGGTCGCGTAATCAGGTACGAGGTCATCGCCGATCGCATCGCGTTCGTTGACGGCTGTCCACAGCTCGCCTGTCTTTGGATTCCACGCAAGCCCGATCGGATTTCTTAAACCGCCTGCATAGATCTTGTGATTCTTTCCGTCAGGATCATAGACCGAGATGGCTGCACGTCGCGGATCTTCTTCGACCGAAACGTTCGTCGCCGAACCGATCGAAACGAACATCTTTTTGCCGTCAGGCGAGAATAAAATATTGCGTGTCCAATGCTGGTTATAACCGCCTGCGGTAAGTTCGACGATGCGTTCGGGCTCACCAACAGCTTCGGTCTGGCCCTTCTTATATGAAAATCTTACGACCGAATCGGTGTTCGCAACGTAAAACCAGTCTTTGTGAAACGCCATACCGAAAGGCTGAGCAAGCTTGCTCGACCACACCCAACGCTGGTCAGCTTTTCCATCTTTATTCGTATCACGCAAGACGATAATGCGGTTCGCACGCGAATCGGCGACAAACACATCACCATTCGGAGCAAGTGCCATCCAACGCGGATAAACGAAATCGCCCTCGGCGTAAACGCTCACTTTGAAACCCTTCGGCACGGTCAGCTTTGCATTCTCAGGCTGCGGGATCACACGCGAAGGCCTCCGCACGCTTTCCGAATGAAACGGGGCAGGAAGCTTCTTCGGATCGACCGACCGAACCAAAGGCTTTTCAACTTCGACTATCTGCGGAAGGCTTTTTGCGATCGGGAATGGCGTCGGCGTTGGCCGCGGCGTGTTAGTTGGCTGCTGAGCAGTGCCGAAGGCACCAAATGCCGAAACCAGAACTGCCAACAAAACTGAACCTTTGATATAATCTTTGAACATAAATACCCCTTTCCGAAATGTTATTTAACGAGACCGAACACGTACAGAATAATCGTCCGAACACCATCGACACAAGACAGGTCGGCACGAAAGGTGAATCGCTTGCGGCGGAATATCTCTCGTCGAACGGCTATCGGCTGGTGATGAGCAATTTCAAAACGCCGGTCGGACGAAATGCGAACGGTGCCGAGATCACCGGTGAGATCGACATAATCGCTTTGGACGGCGACACGCTATGCTTCATTGAGGTCAAAACCCGTATCGAAGACGATTTCGCTTCCCCGGCGGCGGCGGTCACGCTCAAAAAGCAGCGGCAGATCACCCGAACGGCAAAGATCTATCGCCGGATATTTGGTGTTACCGAGTTGGCTTACCGATATGATGTCGTCAGCATCGTACTCGGCAATTCCGATGATCCATCGATAATATTGACGAAAGGGTTTTGGGACGAATCGAAGTTCAAAAAGCGCTCGTGGCACTTCGAGGCATGGGATTAAATTCGGAACTTTGTAAAAACATGGTTCGTAACGGTAATTTACTTAAAAAAAGATTATGAAAAACAAACTCATCCTGGTCGCAGTATTCTTGTTCACTTTATGTGCGGCGATCGCCGTGACGGCACAGCAGCCGGCACTGATCGATCGCGAGATATTCTTTGATAATCCGGAATACGCCGGAGCACAGATATCCCCGGACGGGAAATATATCTCGTTCATAAAGCCGCTCGACGGCACGATGAATATATGGGTAAAGGGCTTTGCCGAACCGTTCTCAGCGGCACGACCGCTGACGAATGATACGCGGCCCGTACGTTCATATTTCTGGTCACAGGACGGTAAATATATTTTGTTCGTTCAGGACAAAGGCGGTGACGAGAATTTCAACGTTTATGCCGTCGATCCGGCAGCAAAGCCTGCGACCGGTTCGCCTGTTCCGGTCGCGCGCAATATCACCGAAGCAAAAGGCATTCGGGCTATGATCCAGCACGTTCCGGAATCTGATCCGGACGCGATCTATGTTGGTATCAACGAACGCGATAAGGCTTGGCACGATCTGTATAAAGTAAAGATCTCGACCGGAGAGCGAGCGCTTATCTCCGAGAATAGAGATCGCCTTCAGAGAATGGTCTTTGACCACACGGATAAGCTGCGGCTAGCGGTTCGTTCGGCACAGAACGGCGATACTGAGATCCTTCGCGTCGAACCCGACGGAAAAACAACGAAGCTGTACGACTGCAATTCGTTCGAAGCGTGCGGCCCGGTGGTTTTTCACAAAGACAACAAGCGCATATATATGCAGACGAACAAGGGAGACGACGTTGACCTGATCGGACTGGCATTGATGGACGTTACAACCGGAAAGGTCGAAAAGGTGGAAAGCGATCCACTTGGAAAGGTCGATTTCAGCGGTTTGAATTTCTCGGATGTTTCGAAGGAGATAGTGGCTACGACCTATTACGATGATCGCGCTCGGATATATTGGAAGGACAAGAAATATGAAGGCTATTACAACGATATAAAGAAACGTCTTGGCGATCGCGAGATCAATTTCCAGTCATTGACCAAAGACGAGAAGAAGTTCATTGTCGTCAGCTCCAGCGATGTCGATCCGGGAACCGTGTGGGTTTATGACACTGCAACGAAAAACCTTTCAACGCTCTATCAGGTACGGGAGAAACTTGATCGAAAAGCGTTAGCTCCTATGACGGTCGTTCGATACAAATCGTCTGACGGTCTTGAAATTCCGGCTTACTTAACATTACCCAAAGGCATTCCCGCAAAGAATCTTCCGCTCGTAGTTAATCCGCATGGCGGGCCGTGGGCTCGCGACGGCTGGGGGTATAACACCTATGCCCAGTTCCTCGCAAATCGCGGCTATGCCGTGCTTCAGCCGAACTTCCGCGGCTCGACCGGCTTCGGCAAGAAATTCCTCAACGCCGGAAATAACGAATGGGGCCAGAAGATGCAGGACGACATCACTTGGGGCGTCAAGCATCTTGTTGAAAAAGGCATTGTCGATGCGAAACGTGTCGGCATTATGGGCGGCAGCTATGGCGGTTACGCGGCACTTGCAGGAGTTACGTTTACACCTGATGTTTATGCGGCTTCGGTCGCGATAGTTCCGCCTTCAAACCTGCAGACACTGCTTGATTCGATCCCGCCTTATTGGGAAGCGATCCGCGAAACGTTCTACAAGCGAATGGGCGATCCGCGAACACCGGAAGGCCTTGCCCAAATGAAACGCCAGTCGCCGCACGCACATGCCGATAAGATCAAAACGCCGTTGATGGTCGTTCAAGGTGCAAATGATCCGCGTGTGAAACAGCGTGAATCCGACCAGATCGTTGTCGCACTTCGCGACCGCAAGTATCCGGTCGAATACATTCTTGCACCGGACGAAGGCCACGGTTTTGCACGTCCGGTCAACAACATGGCGATGATCGCCGCATCCGAGAAGTTTCTAGCCAAGCATCTCGGCGGACGCTATCAGGAATCAATGACACCCGAGGTCGCGAAGCGGCTAAAGGAGATCACAGTTGATGTGAATACTGTGAAGATCGTTGATCCGAATTCAGCACCTGTATCGTCCGGGCCTGCTGCAAAGATCGATGGTAAATGGATTATGTCGGTCGACGCCGGCGGCCAGGTCGTGGATCTTGCGATTGACATAAAGCAGACCGGTGAGGAATTTATCGGTTCGATGGCATCGATGGTAGGAAACGGAACTATCGAGAAGGGCAAAGTTGCGGGCAACAAGATATCAGCGACCCTTCAAGCAGACGTTCAGGGTACTCCGACGACGATCGAACTGGACGGGACCGTCGCGGGTGATAAGATGACCGGAACACTCAACGTGCCCGGCATTGGAATTCTGTCGTTTTCGGCTGTTCATTCGAAATAAGAGAACTCGGTACGATCTAAAAGAGCCTGCCGCATATCGAAATGCAGCAGGCTCTTTTTCGTTTACTCTATCCGACTATTTGCTCGTCCATGTCGTCCCGATCGTGAACGAGCGGCCGCGAGCCGGTGCAAAAACGAACTGCTCGGAATAAAACCGGTTTCCGATGTTCGAAATGCCAAGGTTTATTCGAAAATTGAACCGCTCTCGGCGGAATTGATAGCCACCTGAAAGACTATGGGTTACAAATCCGGGCTCAGGGCCGCCGTTCCCGCCCTGATTGACCGGAAGAAGAAACGTCGGCGAAAGCCGTTTTTGGGTCACAACGATGCGTGTGTTGTAATCCATAAAATAGTTCTTCAGAAAATTCTGCCAGCGGAAACCAGCATTAGTTCTAAGCGGGCTGATCGTGTCAAGCGGAACATCGTCGTCCAGGTCATCGCCGCGCAGGTAACTAAAATTCCCGTAAGGCGTCAAGTATCCAAGACTGATCTTGATCGGAACTTCAAGCTCCGCTTCGAAACCCTGAATTCGGGCCCTGCGAAGATTCTGCGTTTGAAAAACAAGTATCGGATTTGACGGTGAATTGCCCGGCAGGGTGATCGCGACGCCATTACGATCAAGAGCGGTCTGTGTTGCCAGAAAATTCTTGTAAGAGTTGTTGAAATAGGTTGCGGACAAACTAAAACGTTCGTTCCGGAATTTCACGCCCGTGTCAAAATTTATACCGCTTTCCGGTTCCAGGCTTGGGTTGCCGACCACAAAACCGGCAACAGATCCGAAATCGGTAAAGAACCGTTCAAATATATTAGGTGTCCGGAAAGAACTTCCTACCCTTGCAGAAAGTGTTATCTTTTCCGTCGCGTTAAAAACAATTCCGGCGTCGCCGGTCAACGAATTGCTCTTGACGTCAAGCCCTTCGGTCAGGCCTGTCAGGCCGAGGTCTTCGATCTGGTTAGGTGTGAGCGATGCGGGCAAACCGAACTGTGAGGTAGATTCGGACTTTGTATTGAATCTATCTGCACGAAGGCCGCCAACCAGGCGGACACGGCTGCTCAAACGAAATTCCCCTTGTGCAAACGCAGCCAAATTCGAAAGCGATGCATCGGGCACGCTTCGCGAATTAGAGACGTTCCGGTTCGGATTGGTCGCCGTTGTAGACGTAATCAATAAACGTTCGTCCCGATTATCATCGCGGAAAAAGCTGGTGCCCGCGATCAAATTGAAACGCGTTCCAAATGTCCAGTCGGTTTGTAAATCAAAACCGGCAGTCTGTGTATTCGTGACCGTTTCGCTGAATTGGTATTGTCCCGGGAAAAACGGAAATACAGGCGGAACCGTTAAGATATTTGTGAAGTTCCGGTCCTGGTCCTGATAAAATCCCGATATCGAAACACGCGCCAGATTCTTTGTGACCGCAGCCGAATCAAACCTTCCGCTGAATTTGTCTCGATCAGAGAAAGGAAAGAATCCATTGAAAACGCCGACAAGCGTTGGTGAGCCTATATTGGCTGGACGGCGGCGTTCGTAATTGAATTTCAAACCATTCTTATCGTTGATAAAAAATCTTCCTGTCGCCTGAGTATTCCCGCCGTGCGATTGTGAATTTAAGACCTCGCCATCTTCCGAAACGCCGTCGATCATAGCTCCGTTTAATTCGCCCGTCCTATAATTCCCAAAACGTTCGAGCGACTGGGCCAAACGGAATGCAAAGAATTTCCCTGCTCCTGTTATAGCGAGATTCCCGCGTCGGCCGCGTTCGTTCGAGCTAAAGAAAGTGTCGAGCGATGCACCAAAACGAAAACCGTTGTCCCGCCGTGCCGGAACATCTTTTGTAATTATGTTAATAGTTCCCGCAAGAGCATCGGTTCCATAAAGCACCGAACCGCTGCCGCGAATAACTTCTACGGTTTCGATCTGCGACACCTCGACCAGACCGAGTTCGATACCGGACTGCTGCGTTGAGGTGCGTGAATTATTAAGCCGTTCGCCATCGACGAGGATCAGCACACGGTTACTGTCCAGCCCGCGGATTCGCGGCCGGACCTGAAACGCACCTTCGTTGACAGTCGATGTTCCGGGCAGCGTGCGAAAAACGTCGCCAACCGAATTGATAGCTTTTCGCTCCAATTCTTCCCTGCCTATGACTGAGACCGGCTTCGCAGTGTCCATCGCTGAAACCTGGGTCCGCTCAGCGGTAACCGTAACGGTTTCTGTGACCGGACCTGCTGAAAGAATGATGGATACCGGGGAAGCGGCTCGGACCGTGTTGACCACCGAAGATTGAGACGCAAAACCATTGGCGTCGATCAATATCCTAAATTCGCCCTGCGGGATTCCCGCGAAAACGACTTCGCCGCTTTCATTGGAAACCGCGGACCGTTCGAGTAAATTTCGGCCGGATAAACGAACGCGTGCGCCGGTTACCGTTGCACCATTCGGATCGGTTAGACGAACAACGAACTCGCCACCAGTTTGCGCAGAAGCATCAAAGCTAAAGGCTATAAAAAAAGAAAAGAGCAATGACACAGTCAAAACTGCCGCTCTTTGTGAAAAGAAAAATATCGTCATATATAAAACTTCAACTCTTATCGGCCTGCAGCGGCGGCATTGCGCGGGCCGAAATGTGAACCGTCCATTTGTGAACTGGTCAATGCCGAAAGACTTTGACTCTATAAATCTAACGCGGCCGTCCAATTCTCCAAGTATAAGACCTGGTTAATTTTTATTTCCGCATTAAGTAGCAGATATAATATTCCATTTAACTTGTGGCCGTTCAAGATAACGTTTAAAGGCATCGAACGTTGTCTTTGCCGATTCGACTATCTCGTCATCCATAGAACCGTCTTCGGCAAAATTAGTGATCGTTGCGCCAAATTCTTTCCACATTGGCCCTACATTTGGGCCATAACTGCTGAAGAAAGCGGCACCTGAATCCGCGTCGATGCTGAGCGTCGATCGCAAATGTCTTGAAATGATCTGTCCGCCAAGCGTTGCTCCTTCGAGCACATAAGCCGCACCAAAGCCTTTCGCTGTCGTGTTCAGAACCGGCACCTCCGGTTTGCCGATCCCGGCTTCGACTTCGGGGTCGGAGATGCCCAGAGCATTCATGTCCTTTTCAAGTGCGGGCAGTTTAAGCCGCTTATCGAGATCGAATCCGTTATTCCGCAGAAGATCCGCCGGCAAAGCTGGTTCGATCGCTGCATAGAACAGATAGAACTTTGCCAGCAGACCCTTGTAGTGGTCCATCGTCAGGTCCGGGCGCATTACGTCCACAACAAATTCGAGCGCCTCGTGTTGCTCTTTAGTCGATTCTTTTAGTTTGGAAAGTATCATATTTCTGCAATTGCATTTCGTTTTCAATGAAAATAAGAGAGCACTTATCCCAAGTCAAACCCGGAAAGGAAGATCTATTTATCGCTTACTGCGTGGCTGGGCGAAATCCGTAAGGATCACAAAATCGCCGAGGCCTTTGTGTTTTTCGTTATCGAAGGTCTTGAATTCCTTTTCATAACGCATTGTTATGACTAGAATTTTTGCGTCGGGTTTATATTTCAAGAGATGCTCGACCGTTCCGAGCCGCTGTTCGGTGTGAAAGCCGCCGTTCAGGTGAACGACCAGCGAGTCTTTGTTACGCTTGAGGCTGTCGGCGATCCAATATGCCATCGTCGCGTCCCAAAGCGATTGCGAACTCAAGATATTATCTAGCCCCATCGCCGCCTCGCCGCTCGATCCCATCAGCGATTTGAACTTCTTTGAATAAGCCTCCGACGCTTCGGCATAAGGCAGCGGTGCGAGCCAGGATTTTGCCTGCGGAGAAAGCGAATTGAGCGCTTCCCTGCCGCCTCGCGAGACCATGTTCACATATCTTCGCGGAGCGTTCGCCGCGACGACCTCGAGCTTCTTTTCCTTCGCGAGTTCGACCAGCGGGCGATAGTCGGTCTTATAATTTCCCCACGGCCGCGAGCTGAGCATAAAGTGATTTTCCGAGATCTGCCCGGCGAGATATTCATCGAGCACGATCTGCACATCGCGTTCGAACATCTCAAGCGAAAGCGTGACACGCCGCTTTTCGTTCAGATCAGCAACCGCCGAACGAAAGATCTCCGCCTGCAACGCGTGTGCGACGGCGTCGTCGTGATATTCACCGAGAAAGACGACACCATACTTACCCAGCTCGGCGAGCACGGCGTTTAGCGTGACCTGTTTACCGGTTCCGTCGAAAACAGTGAAATGATCGGGGTTCGCGGCGATCTGTCCGAAAGAAACTGAAGCCATTACAAAAAGAAAAGCAGCAAGACGCAATAAACTAAACATATTTCTGTCGAGTTTATCACAAGGAGCGCGGACAGGAGTGTTTGCGGTCCAATCTCGCTCAAAACTGCGCGACGCCGATAATCTCCATATCCGTGATCGAATCGAGCGCGGTAAACGTTATCCAAGGTTCCGCGAAGGTATATCTTCCCGCTGAAACGTGTATGAAATACGTTTCGCCCGCACGCAGCCCGACGAGTTCAAAATCGCCCGTGCTTCCCGAAACGAACCTCCGCGGTTCGGTAAACGCCCCGCCGTGGACCGTCAGCGTCGCACCGCGTATCGGCATTCCCTCAGTGGTCATCACCCTGCCCGAAACTTCGATCGCCGCCCGCGAAGGCCCGAGATTTTCAAACGCCCCGATGTCCGCACCATCGCCCACATTAACGATAGTTGGAAGATCAAAGATCCGTGCGAACCCACGCTGATCGGTCAAAAGCCCGAACGAATTCCCTGCATCTATCACCGGGCTCAACGCACTCGGCCTATGCGTCGGCGTCGGCCCGCCATTGTCCTGAAGCGGCCCCAGCAGCGGTGGCGTGTCCAAAACATCCGTGGGCCGGTAGGTTATCGGCTCAAGGGTATCGGCCGAATCGCCTGGGCCGTCGCCGATTAGATTAAAGCCTGCGGAGGTGACCGTGGCAATCAGTTTCCGGATATCGGGCGTAGCTCCTGTGTTCCCGGCGATGATCGAGCTTCCGATCGACGCGGTTCCCCAATTCTACATAGATACCGCCGCCAGACCCTGCGGAATTGTTAACGATGGTCGAATTCTGAATTGTCATATCGTCGAATCCATGGCGAATCGCCCCGCCTGCTCCAATCGCCATATTTCCCGACAGGCTCGTATTTATAACTGAAAGATTCGCAGAACTCCAGATTCCACATCCGCTGGTGCAAGTGTTCTCATATATAGCGGAATTTCTGACCGTATGAATGCCGTTCGAGAAAAATATGCCGCCGCCATTTGTGGCGTTATTTTCGAAGACAGAGACCGAATCGAGCACGACCGCGCCATTTCCATAGATCGCGCCGCCGTTACCCGAACCAACCGTCCCCGAACCATTTCCGCCAGTCAGCGATATCCCCGTGATCTCGGCCGAGGTAAAGTCGACATAAAATATCCGATTAGTGCCCGGGCCGCCGTCGATGATTAGTTGGTCTGCTCCCGGCCCGTTGATGATCAGATCGCCGGTTATCGCTATTTCAGTTCCGCTTGTCAGCGTGATCACATCCGGAACGCCGAGACCTGTTAGTTGAAATTCGATCGTCTGTTCCCCGGGCAGTGCGTTCGCTTCCTCGACAGCCGCCCGAAGAGTGCAAACTCCGCCGGCTGTCGCACAATTCCCATCGCCGGGATTCGCATCGCCGTCGTCGCCGGTCGTTGTTACAACTATCGGGACGACCGGTTCGGGGTCGTCGTTCAATATCGTGACGGTTGCGTTCGAGGGCATGCCGAGCGTGGCTCCGCCGGTCGGGTTGGTTAATTCGATGGTAAATGTCTCGTCGGGTTCGAAGTCCGAGTCGGGGCAGATGGTTATGTTGAATGTTTTATCGGCCGAATCGCCGTCCGCCCAGTTCAAAGTCCCGCTCGGCGTAATATAATCCACGCCCTCGAAAGCACAACTCGCCCCGCCCGTCGCCGTCCCGCCGCCAAGTGCGTTCTTCGATCTCAGATCTGAAATTTCAGATCTCAGATCGTCCCGCCGTGTGATAGCCCGGGCATCGCCAAACGTCGGCGTGTCGGAAAAGAACTCGTGATACCTCTCCGGCGGGATCCCATTCTTAAACGACTCCGGTATTTCGGTGACATCTACATATCCGGGATCACGAACCGATCGTCGCCCAATAGCGGTGATCTGACCCATCCACGCCATCGGCAGCGAACTTCGTACAGTCCCCTCCGGATCGCCTTCGAACGTCATCGTTCCATCGCCATTATCCCGATAGGAAACGGTATCCGGCTTGTTGATAAGTATCGACGTAACATCGTTCTCCAACCATCTCTTAAACTCTTCGCGGAGCTCCGGCCTTACGTTTCGAGCCTTGCCGGTCCGCGTGCCGACGACGACCTGCTCGCCATAGTCCACCGAGATCGCACCGCCCGAAGCGCCCGTCCGCCTCGCCGATACAGTAATAACCCCGCCATTCTCCAGCCCCGAATATTCGTCCAACGTAAACTGCACCACCCCGGGACTCGCCCCCCGCGGTGTGACCGAAAGTTCGTCGATTGCAAGACCATGATCGAATCCACCGTCGTCAACATCTGTCCATCGGATCAATATGTCCGATCCAGAGGGGATCGAAATCGGAAGCGTTCCATTTATCGAAACCCGATTTTGCGCCAAATTGCCGTCAAGAGCCGTAGCAGTTCCTGTGCTGAAAACCGGGCCTGCAAAATTAAACGCGGGAACAGCGGTGAACGTTCCGGCGGTCAAATTCGTAATCCCAACGGCCACACGGTAATCAACGGTCAAACTATGCTGGTTCAGGTTGTTAGCTCTTCGCCATTGCTCGCCGATATAAGAAATGTCTAACGAGGTTATAGTCGACCCCGTATTGTTTCGGAATACAATTCCGTAAAGGATTGGGCTCGTCGCTCCTGAGGCAACGCTGCCGAAAGCTCTATCCGTAGAACCAAAGGACCCGAAGCTATATTGCGCTCCCGTAGGTTCGGAGCCTGCATTTGCAATATATGAGGTCTGTGAAGAATATACGCCAACTATGGTCACATTATTGGCGAACGGGTTCGACGATCCTGAATTCGCAAGCCTGTCAAAGTTCTCTGTTACCGGCACGTTTATCGCGGTGAATGAGCGTTGTGCGGGTGCAGTGAAAGACAGAACCAAAAGACAAATACCGGCCTGGGCAATGAGGCTTCCGAGCTTTTTCATACTAATACCGAGACGTAGCTTAATTAAAGGATTCCTGATTATACCAACGAATATAGGATTTTCAACGCTAGACGGCGGCCTTTTCAGAACTCTGTAATGCCGGAAATGTAATGTACTGAAGGTTGCCGATGAGGGGCGGGAGATGGGCGGGATTTGGTAAGATATTTGGGATGGGAACAATTGTGAAGATCGTTTTTGGGTTGTTGGCGGCGGCGGTGGTGATAGTTGCGGGCGGTTCGTATGCGTTCTTTAGTTCGCTGAATTCGCCTGTGGAACACTCGCGGGCGGAGGAAGTTTTTACGATAGAACGCGGCACGGCTCCGGCGGCGATATTTGACAGGCTGGCGGAGGCGGGCATTGTGCGGTCGTCGCTGCCGCTAAAGGTTTATGTGCGGACGATGGGCGACGCCTCGCGGCTGCAGGCCGGTGAGTTTAGGTTCCGCTCACCGATATCGCCGCTCGAGGTGCTGAAAGAGCTGGAAAAAGGCACCGTCCAGACAAAACGGATCACAATACCCGAAGGCTTTACGCGGTTCGACATAGCAAAGCGTTTGGCCGATTGGCACAACGCCAATAAGACCGACGATATGAACGCCCCGCAGCCCACGCCGCTCGGCGAAGATCAGGTGCTGCAGATGATGAACGACACGGAGATGATCCGCGAATTTGCACCGCAGGCACGCAACCTGGAAGGCTATCTTTACCCGAGCACCTACGAGATCGCCCCGGACGCGAACGTCGAGGACATCATCAAGCAGATGGTCGAACAGTTCAAGAA
>CAZXTS010000027.1:0-21695 GCA_964643745.1 uncultured Chloracidobacterium sp. | reverse complement strand
CCGACGAATACAAGGTCGAGCACCCGAAATGGGAATTGTTTGAAGCCGGCAACCCACGAATTGACGTAGATTTTGGCTGCACGTATGGAAACGAGTTTGAGTTCCTGAACGATCAGAAACCATACTCCGTAGTGTTGGCAAAGGGCTCAGAGATAGCTGTATTTAAGGGAAAATCTGTTCACTTGTAACTAACCACTAACCACTGGATAGATCGGTTTTCTCCAGTGGATAGTGACAAGTGGTTAGTGGGTAGTGATCTGATATGACAATAATTGGGATAGTTGCAGTCGCTCGGAATCTCGCCATTGGGCGTGACGGTAAGTTGCCGTGGCATTATCCTGCTGATTTGAAGTTCTTCAAACAGACCACGACGGGCAACGCAGTCGTGATGGGTTCGAATACGTGGCGGTCGATCGGCAGACCTCTGCCGAACAGATTGAACATTGTCCTGAGCCGAAAAAGTTATATCGAATCGCAGCCGAACGTTTTGCTGCTCCGAAGCAAAGAAGAACTGCTCGCACTAACAGCTTATTTGAAATGCGACGTTTTTATTATCGGCGGTGCAAAGACGTACGAGAACTTTGCTGACGTGATCGAAAAATGGATCGTGACAGAAGTTCCGGAAACTGTTGAGGGTGCGGATGTTTTTATGCCGAGAGATTTTCTTGATAGCTTCGGCCAATCGGCGACGCATCGCCTAACCGATGAGCTTATCGTGAGAACCTTTGTTAAAAACTGAATTCATTGTATGATTCGCGACAAAAGGAGGTTATATGGAAAGCAATGCCAAACAGATAATTAAGGGCGTGGCCGCGGGCATAATTGTCTTTCTGATACTCTCGTTCTTCTTGCCAGGCATTTTATTCTTTTTCGCGTTCGTACTTGCGGGTGCGACAGCATACTACATAGCAACGAGGTGATACACAAATGATGGGCGGAAGAAGTTGGGACGATTGGATCGAAGAGTATGCCGAGGGGCACCAGCATCCGGTGAATCGGTGGACGCATAGTTTCGGCATTCCGATGATCGCCGTGGCGATATTGATGGTTCCGTTTTGTTTCTTTGTCGGACGTCTTTGGATAATTGCCGTAAGTTTGTTCGTCGTCGGTTGGATACTTCAATTCATCGGTCATTATTTCGAAGGGAAACCTCCGGAGTTCTTCAAGGACTATCGCTTTTTATTCGTCGGACTGCGTTGGTGGTTTAAGAAGGTCGTCGGCGTAAAATGATCTTCGGAATGGGTGATAGCTGATAATTGAGAAGTGATAAGTTTTCTGATAGCTGTTGGCTGATAGCTGACAGCTATTTTTCTTGAATTGTGGCAAAAGAACTGATCTTAGGACTAGATATTGGCTCGTCGAGCGTTCGCGGGGCGTTGTTCGATTCGTCACGTGTGCTTGCGAAGACTCTGGTTCGCAATGAACGAAGAATGATCGCGACGCGAGATGGCGGTGTGGAGATCAATGCAGATAGAGCGTTTCGTCAGGTGGTGTCAACGATCGACGACGTTTTGGAAAACTCGGCCAAGATCAAAGGCGAGATCGTCGCGGCTGCTTCGTGCACATTTTGGCACAGCCTGATGGGCATCGACGCCAAAGGCAAACCGACCACACCCGTGTATGGTTGGGCGGATAATCGAAGCCGGACTTTCGTCGATGTTCTTCGAAAGAGTCTCGACGAAACGGAAACACATAACCGCGCAGGTGCTCATTTTCACTCAAGCTTTTGGCCCTCAAAATTGCTATGGCTAAGAAAAACCGAACCTAAGATCTGGTCTAAAACGGCTAAGTGGATATCGTTAGGTGACTACGTTTCGCTAAAGCTTTTCGGACGGCTGATGACAGGCGTTTCGATCGCTTCCGGCACGGGCATCTTCGATCTTAGAAAGTGTGAATGGGACACCGAACTGCTCAAATATCTGAAGCTCGGTCCAACACAACTGCCGGAAATTTCACCGACTGGACTATTCGAAACTGAGCTCTTAGTCAAATGGCAAAAGCGTTGGCCGCGATTGGCGGACGCAGCGTGGACACTTCCGATCGCTGACGGTGCGGCCAACAATATCGGTTCGGGATGTGTCGATGAAACCAAAGCTGCATTGATGATCGGGACGTCCGGTGCGATGCGGGTCATATACAAAGGCGATCCGCCAAAGAAGATCCCGAGCGGCCTGTGGTGTTACCGCGTCGATCGAGAGCGTGTGATAGTTGGCGGAGCTCTTTCGGATGGCGGTGGGCTTTACGATTGGCTCAAACGAAATCTGCTAATGGAAATGTCAGATGCGGCGATCGGCAAAGAGATGGGGCGACGCGGTGCGGACGCGCACGGCCTGACATTCTTACCGTTTCTCGCGGGCGAACGCAGCACCGGCTACAACGAATTCGCGACCGGATCGATCCATGGCCTGACAATGGCCCACGACGCGATCGATATATTGCAGGCCGCAATGGAAGCGGTCGCGTTTCGTTTTGCGGACATTTTTGATCAGCTTAGGACAATATTCCCGGATCTCACAATCGTTGCGTCTGGCGGAGCTTTGAACGCTTCGCCAGTTTGGAAACAGATAATCGCTGACATTTTCGGTCGTGATATTGAACTTTCAGCCACCTCGGAAGCATCTTTACACGGTGCCGTTTTGCTTGCTCTCGAATCTACTGGCAAAATAGTCCTTACCGACGAGATCTCAGCAGCAAAACAAAAGCAAATTTCGTTTCATCCTGAGTGCCATTCGATATACAAAGCAGCGAAAAAGAGGCACCGGAAGTATTACGAAAACCATAATCAAACTCAATGACAACCGCGACCAAACCGACCAAGAAGACCGACATCGACACACTTTGCATCAACACCATCCGCATGCTTTCGCTGGACGCGATCCAGAAAGCGAATTCGGGGCATCCTGGTTTGCCGCTCGGGATGGCACCGGCGGCATATGTGCTTTGGACTAAATTTTTGCGACACAATCCGAAGAATCCGAAGTGGTACGGCCGCGACCGGTTTTTGCTTTCGGCCGGCCACGGGTCGATGCTTATTTATTCGCTGCTTCATTTAACGGGCTACGACCTTTCTCTCGAGGAGATCAAGAATTTCCGCCAGCTTCATTCGAAAACGCCGGGGCATCCTGAGAATTTCATGACGCCGGGTGTTGAGATAACGACCGGACCGCTTGGCCAAGGATTTGCGAACGGCGTCGGTATGGCGATGGCACAAGCTCACCTCGCCGCTCGATTTAATAAGCCTGGACACAAGATCCTTGCCGGCTACATTTATGGAATCGTTTCAGACGGCGACCTGATGGAAGGTGTTAGCTATGAAGCTGCGTCGATGGCCGGCCATCTGAAGCTTGGCAGCCTGATCTATCTCTATGACGACAACCGCATTACGATCGACGGCTCGACCGATCTTGCGTTCTCTGAAGATGTGACCAAGCGATTCGAATCATGTGGTTGGGCGGTTTCGACTGTCGAGGACGGAAACGACATCAAGTCGATCGAGGCCGCGATCAAAGCCGCACAGAAGATTAAGGACAAACCAAAACTCATCCGCGTGAAGACGATCATCGGGTTCGGCATGCCAAAACAGGGCACGTCGAAAGCACACTCCGACGCTCCGGGCACCGACGCCGTAAAAGAAACCAAACGCAATCTTGGCTGGCCTGAGAACAAGAGTTTTTACATACCGAAAGAAGCCTTAACGCATTACCGCACGGCAGTTAAGAACGGAGCAATGCTTGAAATGGATTGGGATACGGCGGTCAAGAAATACGAGAAAGCATTTCCCGACCTCGGCAAACAGCTTTCCGATATCCGCAAAGATAGATTGCCCGCCGGATGGGAAGAAGCCTTGCCGAAATTTGACGGTGTCGAAGCAAAAGCTACCCGTGCATATAGCGGTGAAGTTATAAATGCGATCGCCGGAACGATACCTGCGATGATCGGCGGTTCGGCCGATCTTTCGCCTTCGAATAATACGGTGATCAAATCATCAGCCGATTTTCAGACCGGGCAATGCGGCAACCGAAACATCCATTTCGGTGTCCGTGAACATGCGATGGGCTCGACGATGAACGGCATGGCTCTGTTCGGCAGCGTGATACCTTTCGGCGGAACGTTCCAAACTTTTTCGGATTATATGCGACCGGCGATCAGGCTGGCGGCACTATCAAAGATCCAGGTCATTTACGTGTTCACGCACGATTCGATCGGGCTCGGTGAAGACGGGCCGACCCATCAATCGGTCGAACATCTGGCTGCACTGCGTGCTATTCCGAACCTTGCGGTAATTCGCCCGTGCGATGCACACGAAGTTCGCGAAGCATGGCGTGCGGCTTTAAAACGTTCCGATGAGCCGACCGCTTTCGCCTTCTCCCGCCAAAAGGTCGGGCTCATCGACCGCAAGAAATTCGCCAAGGCGGACGGGCTGCACAAAGGTGCGTACATTCTTGCTGAGGCCGAAGACAAGACCGGCAAGAAGACCGAACCAAAACTGATCCTTATCGCAACGGGTTCCGAGGTTGGGCTTGCTATTGAGGCCCGCGAAAAGCTCAATGCTTCCGGCACGCCGACCCGCGTCGTCTCAATGCCGTGTTGGGAATTCTTTGACGACCAATCGGCGAAGTACAAAGAATCCGTTCTTCCCGCGAAAGTGAAAGCCCGACTTGCGATCGAGGCCGGGGTTTCAATGGGCTGGTCAAAGTATGTCGGTGACGCCGGCAACAGTCTAACGGTCGATAAATTCGGAGCCTCAGCTCCGGCCGAAGATGTCTTCAAGGACTACGGATTCACGGTCGAAAATGTGATCAGGAAAGCCAAAGCTTTGCTCAAGTGACAGCTGAAGGAATCAAAACACCCGGACTAGTTCTGGACATTGTTCGCCTTCGACAGAATGCTGAGCGGATGTCTGAGGTCGCGCGACGGAGCAACGTCCGCCTGCGGCCTCATGTAAAGTCGCACAAGTGTGTGGAGGTCGCTCGGATCCAAACCGCGAGGCATGATGGAGCGATAACGGTTTCGACGCTGGCTGAGGCACGTGCTTTTGCGAAACACGGTTTTACTAACATTACATATGCAGTCCCGATCGAACGGGGAAAGTTCGATGGTGCAATTGAGATCCTGCAAAGCGGCGTCAAGCTTAATCTTCTTACTGACGATTTTTCGACGGTTAAATTGCTCGATGAAGCTTGCGGAAAGGCTGGTGTTGGATTCGATGTTTTTGTAAAGATCGATTGCGGCACGCACCGCGTCGGCGCCCAGCCGCATAGGCCCGAAGCGATCGAGATTCCTCGGTTGATCGCCGATTCCAAGAACCTCAACTTCGCCGGAATTCTTACGCACGCCGGTCATTCTTACGACGTAAAAACCAAAGAAGAGATACTCGCGGTTGCACGTCACGAGCGCGATGTGATGGCCGAACTCGCCGAGCGGCTTCGAAGCCAGAGCATAGAAGTGCCGACCGTCAGCATCGGTTCTACACCGACGATGTCGCTGATCGATGATCTGACGGGCATTGATGAGATCCGGCCCGGCAATTACATCTTCTACGACAATTTTCAGGCGACGCTCGGCAGTTGCAGTTTCGAGGACACTGCTTTGACCGTGCTCGCGGCTGTTGTGCACAAAGACAACGTACGCCGCAAATTTGTTGTCGATGCAGGCGGTATCGCGCTTTCGAAAGACCGTGGTCCGGTTGGGCTTGATCCGGAATGCGGATACGGCCGTGTGCTTGATCTCGAAGGCATCGACACCGGAATGCGCATTACCGGAGTATCGCAAGAACACGGCGAGATCATGGCAAACGATTCACCGATCTTCGAAAGATTGAACGTCGGCGACCGCATTCGTATTCTTGCAAATCATTCATGTATGACCGCCGCTCAACATTCGCATTACAATGTTCTTGAAAATGGCGAGATCGTTGACCGCTGGGAGATTCATCGTGGTTGGTGAACCTTTTCGGTTTCCGTGCATCTGAATATTTTGGGTTTTTCAAAGATCAAAAGGAGTAATGAAATGAACAATTGGCATCGCGCGATCTATGGCATCTTTTTCTTACTTTTCATCGGCGCCATAACCGGCATTGCTCAAGGGCTGCAAAAGGAAAACGAATCAGACAACGACTTCCTTCGACGACTGAAAGAAACCGAATGGCCAAAGGCCTATCGCGAACAGAACCCGACATTGCTTGATACGATCCTCGCCGACGATTTTCAAGTCATCAATAATGATGGCGCCTGGTCTGATAAGGTCAACGAGCTTGAACGCGTCAGGGCGACGCGACCCAGTTACGACAAATTCAGGTTCGAGATCAAGCGACTCGAAGTGTACGATAACGGAACCGCGATCATTGCCGGAACCGGACACGGTTCGGGCAGGGACAGGGAAGGCAGATACACATTCGAATACCAGTCAAGCAACATTTTGATAAAGCGAAACGGGCAATGGAAAGCGATCGCATCGCACGTTTCCGGTTACAAGAGAATTCCGGCGGACAGGTAGTTTTTCAGCTCTCAAAATGCTCCTCTTGCGTTCTGCCGAAGCCTCGCGTAAACATCACGTTCAGCAGGCGTGTTCGGTGGATAAACAACATTAGTGTTCACAACAATGATCGAAGCAGCCCGCGTCGCCGGTTCGAAGTCAATGTAACTGATAAAACCATTCTGGTCGCCGCCGTGGCCGATCAGCTTTCGGCCGTTTCTGGAATCGATGAAGTAGATCAGGCCGATGTCGGTCGTAAAGCCGGGATTGCCGTTTGCGTCCGTTTCGGCTTTGAGTGCGGGCTGCCACATTTCTTCTAGCGAACTGCGTCTCAGAACAACATCGTATTCGGCCTGGTCGCCTCCCGCCACCCCGTCCGCCGAAGCGGCGTACACCGCTCCTCGGGCAGGAGGGGAGCCAACTAAGAAATTCAAATATTTCACCATGTCCGCGACCGGCGAATTCAGTCCGCTGTTTGAGACGGTGATGCCCGTGTCGGCATCGAATCGGCCTTCCGTGCGTTTACCGTCGCGAATGTAATACGAATGCGAACGGTGTTTCATCAGGTGCGGCGGTGTCGTGTCAAAATAGCTGCTCGTCATACCGAGCGGCCGGAAGATGTTCTTTTCAATGTACGCTTCGTATGATTCACCGCTTATCTCTTCGATCACACGGCCAAGATAAATAATGCCGGGGTTTGAATAGCTGAACTTCGTGCCGGGTTTGTGCAGCACTTCCGTAAAAGGAAACATCGCCACGAGCTGTGACCATTCTGTGGGCTCGAACGGTTCCCAATCCTTGCCCTGTCGCCAAGGCCACGTGCTGCCGCGAAATCCGCCTGAGTGCGTCAGCAGATGGCGGATTGTAATATCGTCCATCGAACCGTGCGAATTGTGTATCTTTCGCAACTCCGGCAGATATTTTGTGATCGGGTCGTCCAGTTTTAGAAGCCCGCGGTCGCGAAGCTGCATTATCGCAATGCCGGTAAATGGCTTGGTGTTCGAAGCCCAATGATAGATCGTCTCGGCGCTGGTTTTTTGGTTCTTCTCAATATTTGTCAGGCCACAATGTTCTTCGGCCAAAACGCGGCCATCTTTGCTAAAAACGAAACTTCCGCCAACGATGCCGGCTTCAGATAGTTCTTTCTTGAAAGTCTCTTTAATTCCGGTTAACTTATCGGGCTGAGCATTTATCATTGTTACAATGGCGAGCGTCACAAAAACGATCCGTAAGCTTTTCATAAACTTCACAATTAGGTTTCAGCCCAGCTTCCTGTTTTGAGCTTCCAGCTTCCAGCCGTTGCTTTTCCTGCAGCCGAGTTTAGCTTATTATCTGGCGTGAATCATCCAGCGTTTATGAGTGTGACCAACGTCGGTATTAGATTTTCAGGTCCTTTTTTAGTTCCTTCGGCGATGCTGGTTTTACGAAGATCGAATCCGGGATCCGCTTGTTGTATTCGACGGTTTGAAAATTTATTCGTGAGGTCTGCCCGCCGCCGGAAAAGCGGTCAATAATAAAAGGCGACTTGATGCCGCGGACATCTACGAACTGGGCATAGCGGTCTTCTTCGACAATGTCTTCACCGTCGGCGTTCTTTCTGGTGTGGATGGCTTTGGCCGGAATGCCATCGTCGGCGCCGATCTCAAAGTCAACGACAAATCCATCTTCATAGGTCAGCCTTACAACATCGTTTCGTTTTCCAAGCGACGCCGGACGTTTTCCGATGTACGTAAGTTCCGCCTGGCCTTTCCAATAGCCACGCAATAGATTGTCGATGCTGACGCGGATACCGCGTTTGAAATTCTCGAGCTGCTGTTCGGTCTGGACCTTGATGATCTCGTTATTCCCATCAAATATCCAGCCCTCGCCGTTCGCATTTGACTGAACGGTCTTCACTCCGCCGCCCTTAAATTCGGTTCGCTCTTTATCGGGAAAGGCGATCACGTTGATAAATGATTGAAACGAGATAACAGCACCTTCCCGCAAAATACTGAAGCGCCCGCGGCCGACTTGCGACGTTACATTTAGATACTTTTCGCCGCCCATTGCAGCTACCGCACGAGCGACAACCGCCTCTGCCTCGTCTTTCGCTGCCGGTGTTTGCGTCCTCGCGGTTGCGGCCGAGAGCTGAAGGATGCCTGCAACAACTATCGCTGTCAGAACCGGGAAAAATATCTTAGAGAACATAGGTAACTACTCTCGTGACGCTTATACGCGAACCATTTCTGTGTACTGCGGGACGAAAACGGATCTTTTTTACGGCATCCTCAATTTTGATGCGGGCCTCTCGCGACAATTCGCTTGGCATTTCGAAAACCGACGCACTTCCGCCGGAAGAAAAGAAGACTCTTACATTAAGGGTTCCGCCCATTGACGAAGGAACGTCCGACGCGGCCAGTGAAGGTTTTGGTGCTGAGAGAACGGCAACGCGTGTTCTTACGGAATTTTCGTCGGTGTCTTCGTAGTACAAGTTGAAGTTGTATTCAACCGTTGTTTGCTCGTCCATCGGCTCGCCATTCATCGCCTTTGGTCTAAAGCGGATACGCTTTGCGGCCTCGACGGCACGTTCGGTCAAGCCATGTGTCAGCGGGTCAACAACAATGACCTCGCCGATCTGCCCGTTCGCCTTGAACGTTACCAGCAGTTTTACCTTACCCTGGATCTTATTTTCGCGTGCACGTTCGGTATAGCCCGGCAGCGGCTTATCGATAATTTCAAGCTTGGTGAATGTAAATGTTTTCGGTGCCGCCGCAGGAGCTTGGGCAGATGCGGCGATATTGAACAACAGCATGAATGCCGCAGCGGCTGGGATGGTCAGATAGTACTTTGTTTGTGAATTTAGCGTTCGAAATGTCATGCACAACTCCAAAAAGTGGAAAGACTTTGATGAAGAATATCATCAAAGTCGTTCTCCACAGAATTTCGGCAAGCGAGTTTAGTTCAAGCTAAACGTTTCGCCCGGCTTGACCGTGATCTCACCGTTCTCGTCGTTAACCACGAACCGGATGCCGGATTTCCACTGATTCGTCAGCGGCAGTTTTACCTGCTGATCGATATGCCGCTTCAAGAACCGAGCGCCGTATGCCGGGCTGTAACCCTTTTCGGTCAACAGGTCGATCGCGGCGTCGGTCACTTCGACGAACTTACCCTGGCGTTCCATATGCCGCTGCATTTTGCGGACATAGATCCGGGCGATCTCGCGAACTTCATCCATCGTTAGCGGTGAGAACACGATTATCTCGTCAATACGATTTCTGAACTCAGGCGTAAATCGCGTTTCCGCCGCCTTCATAACATCGCCTTTGATCTGCTTCATATCGCCGAGCGTTTTTTGTCCGAAGCCAAGCGGCTTTTCGTATTTCTTGAAGTTCTCGGAGCCGAGATTAGACGTCATAATGACGATCGCATCCGAAAGATAGACCTTCTTTCCGCGGCCGTCGGTTATCCAGCCTTCGTCAAATGCCTGAAGGAAGATGTTCATCAAATAGGGCGATGCTTTTTCAACCTCATCCAGAAGCAAAACCGTGTAAGGGTTGTCGCGAAGCTGCTCGGTCAATATACCGCCGCGTTCCGATCCGACGATGCCGCGGGGCATTCCGATAAGCTTCTCAATGCCGACCGTACCATCGGCGTATTCGCTCATATCGATGCGGACCATCTTGCCCTCGTCGCCGAACATAAACTCGGCAACGGCCTTTGCAAGCTCGGTCTTTCCAACGCCGGTCGGGCCAAGAAACAGGAGTACGCCGTCCGGTGCATAGTGGTTATCTTTGAGCGGGCCTTTGTTCAACCGAAGCCTTTCGGCCACGGCGCGTACCGCATCTTTCTGGCCGACCACTCGTTGCCCAAGATCCTCTTCCATTGCTGAAAAGCGATCGGACGTATCGCGGTAGATCATGTCCTTCGGAATTCGAGATTCCTGCGATATGACATCGATAATGTGTTCGGGCCGGACGATAAGATGCTCCGGTTCGTTTATCTCGACCTTGACCGAAGCCGTGTCGAGCCAGCCGATCGCCTTGTCAGGTAGATGTAGGTTGCGAATGTACTTCGGCGACATCTCAAGCGCGGTGTCGATCGCCTCGTCTGATATCGTTACCGAATAATTCTTCTCAAGACGCGGCCGCAAGCCGAAAAGTATCTGTTTTGTTTGATCGATCGTAGGCTCATCGACCTTAACAAGACGGAATCGCCGCGACAGGGCTTCGTCCTCGCCGATATATTCTTTGTATTCGGTAATCGTCGTCGCGCCTATTATTCTTAGTTCGCCGCGGGCAAGCGACGATTTGAACATATTCGCGGCGTCCGAGGTCGTGCCCATCGCGGCACCGGCGCCGATTATTGTGTGAGCTTCGTCGATGAAAAGAATGATGTTGTCCTTTTCCTTGACCTCGTCGATGATGCCCTTGATACGTTCTTCGAACATACCGCGGAGCATAGTTCCCGCGACCAGGCCGCCCATCTGAAGCTGAACAATATGCGAATCACGAAGCCTAACCGGAACCTTTTCGGGTTCGAGCTCGATCAATCTTGCGAGGCCTTCGACTACGGCAGTTTTCCCGACGCCGGGTTCACCGACAAGCATCGGCGAATTCGAACGTTCGCGGTGCGAAAGGATCTCCATCATCTGAAGGATCTCGCGTTCGCGACCGATGGTCGGCGGTATCTTGTCCTGGCGGGCAAGCTTATTCATTGAAACGCCGAAGTGCCGCAAAAAGCTCGGAAGCTCGTATTTTTGCCTTACACGTTCTTCTTCCTTTTCGCGTTTCTTGATCCGTGTTCGGGCCGTCTGCGCGACCTCGTCCGAGGGCACGCCAAGATTCTGCAGCACGTCGTTTAAAACGCTTCGTTCATCATTAGAAAGAACGTAAAAAATATCGCTCGCATCGATCACGCGTCGGCCCTGAGAACGCGCCCGGTCCATCGAACGCTTGAATAATTCTGTCGTCTCCGGAGCAATGCGAAAGCCCTTGCCCGTGTGCTGCCTGCCGGCCTCCATCCGCTTTTCGATCAGAAGCTTTACCGACCGCGGATCGACCGCCAAGTCACGCATCGTCGCATTGAAAAGGTCGTCCTCTTCCTGCGAAATGGCATGCAAGACATGCTCAATTGAAACGAAATTCTGATCCCGCCGTTTCGAAGCGTCCAGCGCGGTCTCAAGAACGCGCTGCCCACTTTCACTAAATTTGTCCTTATAAGCGTCAATATCTGCCATATAATTTCCTACGCCAAGATCTTACGAATGAGTAGAGGAAAGCGTTCCCGAAAGCTACGCTTCCTGATACATAATACCACTTCGCCCCACACCGCGGAAATAGTTTCATTTCTTACCAAAGGCTCTAAAGAATGCCGGCATATATCGAGATTCGTTCGGCTGCACCTGTTCGTTGATCAGGAGTTTTGGCTGTTAGGGGGCCTATCGTCCGGCGATGTTCGACCGCATTACTCGCTCCACAAGGCGCGTCCCGTTTAGGAACCGTCAAAAGTTCTCTTTTGACCAGGAGTGTCCAAGATCCGGGGCTGCCAAAAAGATCGCGGGGCTGGGCCGCACGAGATAAGAAATGGCTACTCAACCGCCGTCTGAGCCATTGCTTTGCCGACCTGGACGCGGGCCGGGCGCAGCAGTCGGTCGCCAAAGCGATAGCCTTTTTGATATTCGGAGATGATCTTTCCGTCTTGCTCAGCATCGACCGGAACCATATCTACCGCTTCGTGTAATTCAGGGTCAAATTCGATCCCAACGGAAGCGACCGGCTCGACGCCGACGCTGACAAGGGCGTGTTCGAAGGAGCGCGCAACGCCGCGGACGCCGTCGCGGAGATTATCGACCGAGGCATCTGTTTCGCTGGCGGAAACGGCAAGATTCAGATTATCGAGCACGGGAAGCAGCGTCTGCAAAAAGTTAAACTTTGCCTGGCTCGCTCGGTCTTCGAGCGTTTTCATCAACCTGGCACGCATATCGGCCGTTTCTTTTTCAAGACCGGCTTTCGCTTCTTCAAATTTCACCTGCACACCGACCAGCTTTGCTTCGGCGGCCTCGCGGCGCTCGGTCTCGGCTTTGAGGTGGTTCTCAAGCTCAATTTCCTTATGTGAACGAACCGGCTCTTTTTTGACATCAGACTGCGGTTCGTCGTCCGCTATCCGTTCGCCGTTCTCGTTAAAGCGCCGTTTATCGTTCACAGGTATCTTAAATTCTTCGTTTTCCAAAACTTCCTCGTTCAAAATATCTTTATCGGTCATTTTCTTTTTTCGAAACATCGTTTCTAAAATTGTATTCGTATCGGCTCGATAATAAAAGACGAACACTGCCGGTTGAGCGGCTAACTGCCTGCCGCTTTCTGGCCGTCGCCAACCGAGTTGAACTGCATCTCGCCGTTCTCGGCCGAGATCCGCACCGTTTGACCGGCACCGATCTCGCCGTTCAACAGCTTGACCGCGAGCGGATTTTGGATAAGCGATTGGATCGCACGCTTCAGCGGCCGTGCACCATAAACCGGATCGTAGCCTTCCTTGACGATCAGTTCCCGGGCAGATTCTTCCAACTCCAGCTCGACATTTCGATCAGCAAGATTCTTCCGTAGTTTTTCAAGCTGAACGTCAATTATTGTTGCGATCTCTTCACGCGTAAGTTGTGTGAAGACGACGATATCGTCGATACGATTTAGGAACTCCGGCTTGAAATGATCCCGCAAGACCTGAAGCACGTCCTTCTTAATATCATGATCAGCGAGCGGATTTTCAGCCGCCGCCTGGATCTCGCGAGAGCCAAGGTTCGAGGTCATGATCAAGACCGTGTTCTTGAAATCGACTACGCGGCCCTTGCTGTCGGTTAAACGGCCATCATCCAATATCTGAAGCAAAACGTTGAAAACATCAGGATGCGCTTTTTCGATCTCGTCGAAAAGCACAACAGAATACGGCCTGCGACGAACCGCCTCGGTAAGCTGGCCGCCTTCGTCGTAGCCGACATATCCCGGAGGTGCGCCGATCATGCGCGCAACAGCGTGCTTTTCCATATATTCCGACATATCGAGCCGGACCATCGCACGCTCATCATCAAAAAGAAATTCGGCCAATGCCCTTGCGGTCTCGGTCTTTCCAACGCCGGTCGGGCCAAGAAAAATGAATGAGCCGACAGGGCGATTGGGGTCCTGCAAGCCCGCTCTTGCGCGTCTTACGGCATTCGACACCGCCGACAGAGCTTCGACCTGACCAATGACGCGCTTGCCCAGATTTTCCTCCATCTTGACGAGCTTCTGCATTTCGCCTTCGAGCATCTTGGAAACCGGAACGCCGGTCCATTTTGCGACGACCTCAGCAACGTCCTCTTCGTCGACTTCTTCCTTCAGGAATACTCCGTCCTTCTGCAGGTCTTCGAGCCGCTTTTGCTCGCCCTCGATCTGTTTTTCGAGTTCGGGAATGCGGCCATATTGCAGCTCGGCAGCTTTTGTAAGATCGCCGGCCTGACGCGCCCGTTCAAGCTCAAGCTTGGCTTCTTCAAGCTGCACCTTGCCGGTGCGCATCTTCTCTATCTCAACCTTTTCAGATTGCCATTTGGCTTTCATCGCGGAAGAGCGTTCCTGAAGATCGGCGATCCGCTTTTCAATGTCGTCAAGCCGTTCCTTGGATTTCTGATCGGTCTCTCTGGAAAGCGCCTGCTTTTCGATCTCGAGCTGAAGGATCTCACGCTCGAGAACATCGATCTCCTGCGGCAGGGAATCGATCTCAATGCGAATGCGCGATGCCGCTTCGTCGATCAGGTCGATCGCCTTGTCCGGCAAAAAACGGTCAGTGATGTAACGTGTCGAAAGAGTTGCCGCTGCAACGATAGCGGCATCTTTGATACGAACGCCGTGATGGACCTCGTATCGTTCCTTCAGCCCGCGAAGTATCGCGATGGTGTCCTCGACTGTTGGTTCGCCGATATAAACCTGCTGGAAACGGCGTTCGAGTGCCTTGTCCTTTTCAATGTACTTCTGATATTCGTTGAGCGTGGTCGCACCGACCGCGCGGAGCGTGCCGCGTGCCAATGCCGGCTTGAGCATATTCGATGCGTCAATAGCACCTTCGCTGGCACCGGCGCCGACCAACGTATGCAGCTCATCGATGAACAAAATTATCTGACCTTCGGCCTTTTCGATCTCTTTCAATACCGCTTTCAACCTGTCTTCAAATTCTCCGCGATATTTTGCACCCGCCAGCATCGCCCCAAGATCGAGCGAAACAAGCCGCTTGTTCTTCAGCGTCTCGGGAACGTCACCGGAAACGATGCGCTGAGCAAGGCCTTCGACGATCGCTGTTTTACCGACGCCCGGCTCACCGATCAAAACAGGATTGTTCTTTGTTCTTCGGGAAAGAATCTGTATCGCTCGACGGATCTCGTCATCGCGACCGATCACGGGGTCAAGCTTGCCTTTGCGGGCACGTTCGGTTAGATCTTGTGCGTATTTTTCGAGTGCCTTAAAATTTTCTTCCGCATTCTGATCCGTAATGCGTGAACCGCCGCGCATGTCGGTTATCACCTTTTCCAAGTCTTCGCGGTTTATGCCATTTGACCTAAGTATGCGTCCGGCTTCGCCATCTTTTTCGGACGCGATCGCAAGAAGCAGATGCTCCGTGGAGACATATTCGTCCTCCATCTTTTCAGCTTCTTTCTGCACATCCTGGAAAAGTGTGTTCGTCCGCGAACTGAAATATTGCTGGCCGCCGGTGACCTTTGGCATCTTGTCGATCGCTGCCTGAAGCTCTTCAACGATCGGGCCTGAGTTCGCACCGATCTTACCAAATATCGGCCGAACAATGCCCTCTTTCTGCTCGAGCATTGCCAGCAGAATATGTTCAGGCTCAACCTGCTGATTTTCATTTTTCTCAGTAACGCCGATAGCGTTTTGGACAGCTTCCTGCCCGCGAATTGTAAATCTGTCGAATCGCATAAACTTATATTACCGCAGAGACCCAAGAGACGCAGAGCAAGATCGCTTACCCTGCGTCCCAACCACTAGTTAATTAAAATATTAGGCATTTGCCGTTGACGTTTTTGACTCGGTTTCGATCGCTTTCGCGGCCGAGCCGCTGCCGGTGATCTCGATCTTGCGAGCCTTTGTCTCTTCACGCTTGGGCAAAGCTATCCGTAGAACGCCATTTTCGAAATCCGCCGTCGCTCCGTCAGCCGTAACGGTCTGCGGAAGTGTGAATTGCCGTGTAAACGCGCCATAGGAACGTTCGATCCGGTGATAATTGTCAGCTTCGGTCTTCTTCTCGAACTTGCGCTCGCCCTTTAGGGTCAGCACACTATTCTCCGCCGAGATCTCGAAATCTTCTCGGTTCATTCCCGGCAGCTCGGCCTCAACGATCAGACGATTCTTGTCCTCAAAGATATCAACACTCGGGCTCCATGCGCCTTTTGCAAATTCGCCGCGATCCGGCAATTGAGTGCTGAAATGTCTGCTCATTTCATAGTGAAGTCCACGAAGCTCACGAAAAGGGTCATATTTGATCACATTCATAATTTTGTCCTCCAAACATTAAAACTTGATCGGTTTGAACGACTAAATAATTAGTCAGCAAGAATAATATAATATGAGTGGCTATCTGTCAAGTATATTTCAAGCGGAATTTTTAATCGATTTCTTGCGGTAAAATATCGTTTTGAAGTGACACTTTTATCTTTTCTCGGTTATATTTAGAGACGCTTTTCCTGACATTCGAATAAGCATTTGAAGAGTCCCGTATCTAGCTCTGAATTGTAAATGAATATCGTTCGTGAAATTGCTTGGCCATTGATCGCTGTCGCGGCGGCTTTTGTTGTCGGTGGACTAATTGTTGTCGCGCTCGGCGATAACCCTTTCACTGCCTATTCGCTGCTGCTGTCGAATTCGTTCGGTTCGCTAAGGGATATCGGCTGGACGCTTCATTACGCGACGCCGCTGATCTTTACAGGCTTGGCGGTTGCGGTCGCCTTTAGATGCGGCCTGCTGAATATCGGCGCCGAAGGCCAGCTTTATGTAGCGGCATTTGCAACGGCGTGGATCGGAATAAAGCTCGGCGGAACTGTTGTCGGCAACGACAGTTGGGCTTGGGCAAGCTTGCCTTGGTTCGTTCTGGTTCCGCTTTGCATGATCACGGCGGCGGTGGTCGGCGGTATTTGGGGAGCTATCCCGGGTCTATTGAAGGCGCGATTTGGCTCGCATGAAGTTATCAACACGATAATGTTGAACTTCGTCGCGATCGCACTTGTCAGTTATCTTACGCAATACCATTACAAGAATCCCGGCCCGATACTTGAGACACCGCCGATAGGCGAAGCGGCGCAGATACCGAGGCTGAATGAGTTCCTTCCTTTTCTATCGCACGATGTCCCGCTGAACGTGGCGTTTATCCTTGCTCTAATAATGTGTGGCCTCGTATATGTTTTCCTTTGGAAGACCAAATGGGGCTATGAGTTGCGTGCTGTTGGTGAAAGTCCTACGGCGGCCGAATACGGGGGCATTTCGCCGAAAAAACAGATCGTTGTTGCGATGACGATCTCCGGCGGGCTTGCGGGAATGGTTGCGATCGGCGAGGTTTTGGGCACGCGTTACAATTACTATCACGATTTTTCAGCTCAGTGGGGTTTCCTTGGAATTGCTGTGGCATTACTGGGCCGAAATCATCCATTTGGTGTTTTGATAGCGGCGCTTTTCTTTGGTGTGCTTTTGCGAGGCGAGATCTTTGTTGACGGCTTCACGCGGTATGTTTCGAAAGATCTTGGCTTTGTGCTTCAGGCGATAATGATTCTGTTCATTGCGTGTTTTCAGCGATATGCAAGACGGTGATCCGTTGAACTATGCTTGATTTCTTTACTATCGCATTTCTCTTTTCGGCGATAACCGCGGCGACGCCTTTACTGTTCGCGGCGATGGGCGGCCTGTTTTCCGAGCGTTCGGGAGTGATCAATATCGCTCTCGAAGGGTTGATGCTTGCCGGAGCGTTTACCGCCGCAGTCGTAACCTTTCAAACCGGAAATCCTTATCTTGGGCTTCTGTGTGGTATCGGAGCCGGTGCGTTTACCGCTTTGATCTATGCAGTTGCGGTTATTCATTTTGAAGCGGATCAGGTAGTTGCCGGAATGGCGATCAATTTTCTGATGCTAGGGCTGCCGGCATTGATCAGCGGAGTCATCTACGATTCAACAGGTTCGACACCGCAGATCGATCAAGCGAATAAAATACCGATCTTGTTCGGCGGATTGTCGTATCTATCGGTTCTTGTTCTGATCGTTGTTCCCGCTGCGTGGTATGTGCTTTACAAGACCCCCTTCGGGTTGCGGCTTCGGGCGGTCGGTGAGAATCCGGAGGCAGCCGATGCTGCTGGTGTAAATGTAAACCAACTGAGGTACACGGCGGTTCTGATTTCCGGTGTACTTGCCGCGATTGGCGGTGCATTTCTTTCGACCGGGCAATCGTCTTTATTTACACGCGGTATGTCCGCAGGCCGCGGGTTTATTGCACTTGCCGCTCTTATACTCGCCAAATGGAAACCGATACCGGTCTTGTTCGCCTGTTTATTTTTCGGCTTTACCGAGGCGATAACGATACAGATACAGGGAGCTTCGTGGGCAAAGATCGGTGACGAGCCGATACCGGTGCAATTCATAGAAATGATCCCATACGTCTTGACGATCATTGTGCTTGCAGGCTTTATCGGGTTGAGCCGTGCACCGAAAGCATTGGGCAAACCATATAGAAAAGAAATTTGATCCTTCGCTATAAATGACCTACGAAAAGGCCCAAGAGGCAGCAGACTACATTCGCTCAAAGTTTGAACGTCTTCCGAAGGCAGCGATCGTTTTGGGAAGCGGGCTTGGTGCATTTGCAGACGAGATCGAGAATGCGGTTCCTCTACCGTACGAAGTGATACCGCACTTTGCTCGCTCGACGGTCGAAGGCCACGCCGGGCGTTTGGTGCTTGGCGAGATAGGCGGTGTACCGGTCGCGGTTCAGCAGGGTCGTTTTCATTACTACGAAGGCTATTCGATGGAGCAGGTGATGTTCCCGATGCGGACCTTTGGCCGACTTGGTGTCGAGACCGTAATACTGACGAATGCCGCCGGGAGTTTGAACACGGAGATGGCACCGGGCAGCCTGATGCTGATCTCCGACCACCTGAATATGATGGGAGTGAATCCGCTTCGAGGGCCGAATGACAGCCGTTTCGGGGCGAGGTTCCCTGATATGACAAACGTCTATGACCGTGAGCTTCAGGAACTGATCGTCGAGCAGGCAGACGAGATCTCGCGTGAACGGTCAGATGGCGAAACGGGGTCGATCACTAACGATTTTCTCCATCGTGGCGTTTATTGTGCTCTATCCGGTCCGACTTACGAAACCCCGGCAGAGATCAGGCTTTATCGACTGCTCGGAGCCGACGCTGTCGGGATGTCAACCGTTCCCGAAGCCATCGCCGCCCGACACCGGGGAATGCGTGTCGCCGGCATCTCGTGCATCACGAACTACGGTGCCGGGATGACTGAAGAGGTAATAAACCACGAGGAAGTAATGGAAACCGGAGCGCGTGTGGCGGATGTCTTTAAAGAACTGTTAAAGCGAGTGATCTCAAGAATATGATAATCGGAATCTGCGGCGGAACAGGATCAGGCAAAACGACGATCGCTCGCAAGATCGTCGAGGCGGTCGGGCGCGAACGCGTCGTGCTTGTCGAGCAGGATTCTTATTACAGAAACCTTGCCGATATGCCGCTCGATGAACGGCATCAGGCAAATTTCGATCATCCGGATTCTATCGATAGCGATATGCTTGTCGGACATCTGATGCGGCTCAAGCAAGGCCTGACGGTCGAAATGCCGCTCTATGATTTCAAGTCGCACACCCGCAGCGACCAGATCGAGATCATTCCGCCAAAGCCCGTTGTAATAGTCGAGGGCATTTTGATCTTTGCCGAGCCGCGTGTTTTGGATCTGCTGGATATGCGGGTTTTTGTCGATACGCCGGATGACATTCGTTTCATACGGCGGCTTCGTCGCGACATCGCCGAACGCGGGCGGACGGTGGATTCGGTCATAGATCAATATTATCGAACGGTAAGGCCAATGCATTTTGAATTTGTTGAGCCATCGAAACGGCATGCGGACATCATCATACCCGAAGGCTCGAATACAGGGATCAGCGTCGAATTGCTGTGCAGCTTGGTGCGTGAAAAACTTATTGAGGAGCGATCGGCTCCGGCAACATGAAACATACTGAACAAGAACTGATCGCGGCGGCAACGGATGTAAGAACACGTGCATATGCGCCGTATTCTAATTTCAAGGTCGGTGCTGCGGTCGAGACCGAAGAAGGCGAGATCTATACCGGCTGCAATGTCGAATCGGCAAGCTACGGGCTGACCGTCTGTGCGGAACGCGTCGCGATCTGGAAGGGCATATCGCGTGGCGTTACAAGGTTTGGCCGGATCGCGGTAGTTGTGGACACCGAAGAACTCACGCCGCCATGCGGCATTTGCCGCCAGATCATCTGGGAATTCTGCGGCGATGTTCCTGTGATTCTTTCTAACCTCAACGGCAAGACCGAAACGATCCAAATGAGCGAACTGCTCCCGCGGGCTTTTGATTCGAAATTTCTTAAATGATGAAAGTGAAAGTTTTGAGTTCATATATTTCTGCACTGTTCGTAGTTGTCTCGATGGCTGCGAATACGTTTGTGATGGCTCAGCCTGGGATCGAGCGAGTCGATCTGCTTATTCTCGGCGGAACGGTTGTCACGATGGACGTAGGTCGGCGCGTTATCGAGGATGGTGCGGTCGCTGTCAGCGGGGGCAAGGTGGTTGCGGTCGGTACGCGGGCCGAGATCGCGAAAGGTTATCGCGGAAAGCAGACCATAAATGCCGCCGGCAAGGCTGTCATTCCGGGACTTATCAACACACATACACATATACCGATGGTGTTGTTTCGCGGCATTGGTGACGACCTTGATCTACAGGAGTGGCTCACCAAGTACATCTTTCCGGCCGAGGCGAAGAACGTTGACGAGGCTTTCGTTCGGGCCGGCACTCGGCTTGGACTGGCCGAGATGATCCGCGGTGGTACTACGACCTACTGCGATATGTACTATTTCGAGGACGCGATTGCAGATGAAACGGCAAAGGCAGGCGTCCGCGGAGTGCTCGGACAGACCGTGATCGATTTCCCGGTGCCCGATGCAAAGACATTTGCCGATGGGCTTGCGGTCACGGAAAAGTTCATCAAGAAATGGCAGGGCAATGCTCTGATCACACCGGCAATTGCACCGCATGCGCCATATACGGTTTCCGAAAGTAATCTTACAGATGCGCGCGCCTTGTCCGATCGGTTGAAGGCTCCGCTTCTCATTCACCTTGCCGAGGCCGATACCGAAACCAAAGCGATACAGGAAAAATACGAGGGCAGGCGGCCGATCGAATTTCTCGAAAGCATCAATTTTTTCAACGACCGGACGATCGCTGCCCACGTGGTTCACGCCAACGAGGCCGAGCTTGATATCCTGAAACGCCGCAACGTCGGCATCGGCCACAATCCGCATTCTAATATGAAGCTCGCGTCCGGTGTGGCTCCGGTCCCGATGATGCTTGCGAAAGATATGAACGTCGGGCTCGGGACCGACGGTGCCGCTTCGAACAATGACCTGAACCTTTGGGAAGAGATGGACACCGCCGCGAAACTGCACAAGGTATTTTCCTCTGATCCAAAGGTCGTGTCCGCCGTTCAGGTATTTGAAATGGCGACCATCCGCGGAGCTCGGGCTCTTCACATGGCCGATAAGATCGGTTCGATCGAAACCGGCAAGCTTGCCGATATCGTTATCGTCGATATGGACGGGCTTCATCAAACGCCGATGTATAACATCTATTCCCACTTGGTTTACGCGACAAAATCGTCCGATGTCCGCACGGTCATCATCAATGGCCGCGTCGTCATGCAGGACCGCCGGTTGCTCACCTTGAACGAAAGTGCTATAAAAAAAGACGCAAACACATACCGTCTTAAAATCATCGAAAGCCTGAAGAATTGAGTTAAGGGCCCACAAACCCGCTTCGATGTTATTTTTAAACGGTTGTAAATGGGTCATAAAAGTGAGCCTGCCCCAGGAGTAGTTCGCTTGGCCTTTACGGAAGATTTTAGTCACAGGAGGACTATAAATGCCGGTAAATGTCAGAAGGTTCTGCACTTCGGTTTCATTAGTTTTATT
>CAZXTS010000026.1:0-22175 GCA_964643745.1 uncultured Chloracidobacterium sp. | reverse complement strand
CGTTAACAACAGGGGAAAGAAAAAGAAAAGGACGAGTGAAGAAAACAAGGCTTAGATCTAAGGGGCAAACAAGAAAACTTTGGCTTTTGCCCGGGACATTGATCTTTGGGTCATCGAGCGGTCTGCGAAAATCAATACTTGTAGGCTTTATCTCCCTCGCGTTACTAGCAACATCAAGCTCTCAATCAGAAACGAATCAGCCTACCGACCTTATCCATCTTGGGGACCTCGTGGATGTCGATGTTGTCGGCAGTACGGAATACGATTGGCGCGGCCCGCTTACGCCGGAGGGATATCTTGACGGGTTTGATGACCTTCCCGAACCAATTTTTGCAAAATGCCGCAGCGAGGCAGACATTGCGAAAGCGATCGCGGACGGATACAGCCGGATCCTTCGGGATCCAAAGGTCGTCGTCAGGATAATTGATCGTTCCAACCGTGCAATAACGCGCCTGGACGGAGCGGTTCGAACTCCGTCCCGATTTCGTATCCAGCGGACGGCCAGACTAAACGAATTGATCGCTGTTGCCGGTGGTATCACCGATTCTGCGAGCGGCGAGATCAGGATCCAGCGGCCTAAAGGCCTTTCGTGCCTTGGCCCCGCGCCGAATCCTGCAACCGAACGCCCGGATGTCCGCATCATAAAGATCGCGGACATTCTTGCGGGAAGCGATGATGCCAATCCTATGATCACCAGCGGCGATATCATCACGGTACTGGATGCGTATCCGATCTATATTATCGGTGGTGTCATGCGCCCGGGACGGATCGATTCACGAAACAAAGTGACCCTTTCGAGAGCCGTAGCAATGGCCGGCGGAATGTCATCGAACTCCGCGGCATCGGAAATAACGATCTTTCGACGCAGTGAAGGGCTCACTGAGAGGATCACCGCAGATCTAAAAAGTATAGACAAGGGAAGCTCCAGTGATATCGAATTGAGACCATTTGATATTGTTGATATTCCCGTAAAAGGTGGTGGAGATCGACGGCTGCCTCCAGATCTAGACAGGGTCGAGCAACGCCTCGGCAATGACCTGGTTCAGATGCCGCTTAGGGTCCTGGACTAGTGGTTCCTACAAATATTGTTGCCGACCGCGTGTAAAAGTGGTTCAATTGGTAAGGGAATTTATATCCGCATTTGAATTATGGCTAGAAAATTAAGTCGCCGGTCATCGGCGTTAGTTTGGTTACTTGGTGCCGCGATCGTGATCGGTGTTCTGGTCGCTTACGAACAAATAGCGATTTTGTATTTTGTGGCTACCATCGCGTTGATCGTTCTGTTCCTGATCGTTGCTTTTGCTGATCTGGAGAACGTGGGCAAAGACGGGGAAGGCGGTTTCTCGTCTCGAGTAGATTGATCTGTTTTGCAACGAACATCATTCCTCAGATTTATCTTGGTCAGTTTAATGCTTGGCGTCATCGCGGCATATGGCTCTTCGTTTGCCTTCGATCGGCCGCCGAACCTTCAGTGGCAGTCGTCAAAACCAATACGTATAGCTCTCTCTAGGTCGTTTGAGAATTCTCAATCGATCCTTCGTGGTTCTGATGTCAATGGTGCCCTGCTGCGAAGCTTGGCCACTTGGGAATCGGCGGCGGGCGTAAAATTTGAAGTGGTCGATAGCGACGATCTCAATGTTAGCCCGGCAGGCATCTCGGGTAACCGGATAAACCTAATAACTATTGCAGGTACTGCACAGAATGTCCTGTTCTTTTCCAAAGAGGCAAATGAAGCTCCGGCCGCGACACGTCTCTTTTTTGACCGCAAGGGGTTTATAACGGAAGCTGACATTGCCCTCAACACCTCAGAGATCTTTTCGACCTCGGGCGCTTTTGGCACATACGATCTTGAGTCGATCTTGCTGCACGAGATCGGGCATCTGCTGGGCCTTGAACATTCCGATCTTCCCGGTTCGGTCATGTCCAGCTTCATTCGAAAGAACGGAGTATTATCTCTTGGAGCAGATCATCAGCGAACTCTTTCAAGATCGGACGTCGCGTCAGCTCGTTCGATGTACGGCAGTTCCGTAGTTGAATGCTGCGGCTCCGTCAGCGGCAGATTGACCCTTAAGAGCGGAAAACCTGCTGCAAATTCGCATGTTTGGATCGAAGATGGAGATGATGGCCGTTTCGTAACAGGAAGCAGGACCGATGAATCAGGTAATTTTTTGATCAAAGGTATCGAAAGCGGCCAATATCGTGTAGGAACGATTAGCGATGATGATGCATCGCGAGTCGAATATGAGATCATCGATATCGAATTCGGGACCGAAGTAAGGCTGTCAAAGACCGTCGCTGTAGGGCAAGGGCCGGTTCCTGCGTTGATCGGGGTTGATGGACGTTTGTCCGTGCTTTCGCTGCGGGCCTTGCCGGGCGACACGTCGAGAATTTTCATTGGATTTCCGCCGGGATTTGACGGCCAGTTCACCATTCGCACTTTGTCTGACAGGGTCAGTATCGATCGAACAAGTTTTGTAAAGCATTCTGATTTTTCCGGTTTTAACGTGATGAGCTTTTCCGCGGACTACGCCGAAGGCGTTTTGGAAGGTGAGTACTCCTTGCTAGTCGAGTTCGAGGACGGACGAACAGCCATTCTTCCGGGAATTCTTCGTTTTGACTGAACAGTTACGGTCCAAATATTTAGATAAGTAAGCCCCTCCACACATCCCAAATTTGTTTGCAATTTAATTGCCGTTGAGCATAATCTTGAGTGTTCACCTCCCCGGTGAACGTCAGGTCACGAGGGGTGAGGACTTGTGACCATCAGGGCGGCGGCGTGGGAGACGCCGCCCTTTAACTTCGTCGCCGGAAGACTGGTTACGCGACCTTCCAAGACGATTAATGTTAGACCCATGCTCGATAGCCGCCGCTTTGTGACGGGCGGTTTTCTTTTTGTCGTATGAAACGACGTGGCTCCGGCCGAATAAGAAAGTGGCTGTTTAATGAGGTCTCTGAAATTGAAGGCCCTCACGAAAGGGCCGGCCGCCATCCGCAGCATCCCTGGTGGAAGGTGATGTGTCTAACCGGCGTTGATTACTTTTCGACGCTTGGATATCAGCCCGGTATCGCTTTTCTTGCTGCCGGAGCTATCTCGCCATTTGCTACGCTGGTTCTCGTCCTCCTTACCTTATTTGGTGCATTGCCGATGTATCGCCGCGTTGCAGAAGAGAGCCCGCACGGCGATGGTTCCATCTCGATGCTCGAACGCCTCCTTTCTCGTTGGAAAGGCAAGATGTTCGTGCTCGTCCTGCTTGGCTTTGTCGCAACTAGCTTCATCATTACCATTACGCTGTCAGCCGCAGATGCGACGGCACATATAATTGAGAATCCCTATGTTGAAAGGAACTTTCATTTCCTGCATCACGAGGTGATCGTAACGCTGTTACTGATCGGTTTTCTTGGTGCGGTCTTTCTTAGGGGATTCAATGAAGTTATCGGCCTTGCGGTTATTATCGTTGCAATCTTTTTATCGCTGAATCTTATTACGATCTTTGTCGGGCTCCACCAGATCTTTGTTGTGCAACCTGAAGTTTTGGCCAATTGGTCAACCGAATTGTGGGCCAGTCCGAACGTTGGTGGAAGTATTATTTATCTTTTGATCGGATCGTTGCTGTTATTTCCAAAGCTTGCTTTGGGCCTATCGGGATTTGAGACAGGCGTAGTCGTTATGCCGCTTGTCAAAAGCGATGCCCCGCCGCCGGAGGGCGATGAACACCCGATACACGCCTCGGCACATGCCTCGGAGCCGCCGTCTCCGGCACTAGATGCGCACATTCAGGGGAGGATCAGGAATGGCAAGAAGCTATTGACCGGTGCGGCCGTCATAATGAGCTTTTTCCTAATTGGTAGCAGCATCATCACCACCATGCTTGTGCCCTATGAGGAGATAAAGGAAGGCGGAAAAGCATACGGTCGTGCGATCTCCTATCTCGCTCACGGTTACCTCGGTCCGGCGTTTGGAACGGTTTACGATGCTTCGACCATTGCGATCCTTTGGTTCGCCGGGGCATCGGCAATGGCCGGACTGCTTAACATCGTCCCCAGATATCTGCCGCGTTACGGCATGGCACCTGATTGGGCACGCGCAACACGTCCTCTAGTATTCGTTTTTACCGCCATATGTTTTCTTGTGACCGTGCTTTTCCAGGCAAGCGTAAATGCACAGGGCGGCGCATATGCGACCGGGGTCTTAGTGCTGATGACGTCTGCCGCGGTAGCTGTTACGATCTCGGCCCATAGAAACAAAGAAAAGAAATGGCTGGCTTTTTTGGCAATCACCATTGTTTTTGTTTACACGACAGTTGTGAATATGATCGTCCAGCCGAGCGGAATTCAGATCGCCTCGCTTTTTATCCTTGCGATAATCGTCACATCCTTCATTTCACGTGCGCTGAGAACTACCGAAGTGCGGATCGACGATATCCGCTTTGACAGCAAGGCCCTTGAGTTTATAGATGAACTTTCAGAAGGCGAGATTCGGATCGTAACGAACAGACGTGAGACGGGGGACGTTTCGGAGTATCGCTTTAAGGAACACGAAAAGCGGATCGACAACCATATTCCTTCCTCCGACCCTGTCCTCTTTTATGAGGTGGAACTCGGCGATGCGTCGGAGTTCAAAGGCGGGATCTTTATTCGAGGAGTGGAGGTTGACGGCTATAAGATACTTCGAACAGAATCGCCTGCGGTGCCGAATGCGATCGCTGCACTTTTACTGCACCTCCGTGATCATACAGGAAAGATCCCACACGTTTACTTCGGATGGAGCGAAGGCAATCCGATAATGTACCTGGCAAGGTATCTGCTCTTTGGAGAAGGTGATACTGCTCCGGTTACTCGCGAGATCTTGCGGAAGGCAGAACCTGACCCTGAACTACGGCCGAATGTGCATGTTGGCGGTTAGTCGTTCGAAACCGTACCAAGAACCTTGGGATTCATTTCGAGGAAGCAGGAGCGACAGAAGACGGGGCGTCCCTGTGAAGGATAAAATGGGACGGTGGTCAATTGGCTGCATCGGGCGCATTTGACTGCAACTTCAATTCTTTGGCGAATTCCTGACTCCTGTGCCGCAGTTATCGCCGCGAGCCGTGCGTTTTTAGCCTGCTTGCAGTCTTTGCAGCGTTTCGGTGGGTTTTGGAGATTCTTGTCGCGAAAAAAGGCCTGCTCACCTGCGGTCCACACAAAATCACAATCACAATCAATGCAGAGGATAGTGGTATCCTCAAAGTGGTTCACATTCTCGGCGAGATCGACATCGTCGCTCACAAATGTCTCGCTGCTGGACATGCCTTCCCTCCTTTGTCGCTACAAGTTCTGAAAAAGTTCCACTGCCGACCGCGAACCGGGCATAATCTTAGCCAGCGGCAGGAGAATGTAGTAAATTCGAACGGATCGGATCGTTTAATACGACAGGCCGCGTGGCCGGTAGCATTTAACGAAAATATAACTAACACTATTCGCTGTCAAGGGACTCTCGGAATTATGCGGCCTGCGATAGCAGCAGAAAATTGGGCACACAATGAACATTCTTATAGTAGGGTCGGGTGGACGTGAGCACGCACTTTGTCATACTTTTGCCAAAAGTCCCCGTATTTCGAAAATATTCTGTGCTGACGGTAATGCCGGGATCGCATCCGTCGCGGAATTGGTGGACATCTCGCCTATGAACATTTTCGGCCTTGCCGATCTTGCCGCTGAAAAAGGTATCGGGATCACGTTCGTTGGCGGTGAAAGTTCTCTCGCGCTTGGAATTGTTGACGAGTTCCGCTCCCGCGGCCTAAATATCATCGGCCCGACGGCATCCGCTGCGAGACTCGAAGCCAGCAAATCCTTTGCAAAGGACTTCATGCTGCGGCACGCGATCCCTACCGCGAAATACAAGACCGCCGGGTCGGCGAGCGAAGCGGCCGGGATACTTCGCTCCGGCGAATTTGGCGGCGAGGAAACGCCGGTCGTCGTCAAAGCTGATGGCCTTGCGGCCGGAAAAGGCGTGGTGGTTGCGGCGGATCGTGCCGAAGCCATCGCTGCGATCGATATACTTGCCGCGACGGTCGGTCAAGAGGCTGCGTCGTCGATCGTGATCGAAGAATGCCTTTTCGGGAAGGAGATATCGCTGCTGGCATTTTGCGACGGAACTGACTTTGCCCTGATGCCCGCGACCCGCGACCACAAACGCATCGGCGAAGGCGACACGGGACCGAACACCGGCGGGATGGGCACGATCACGGACGACAAAATGCTCTCCGCGGCCGAATTGGACGAGATCACTCAAACGATCATGCGCCCAACGCTCGCCGGCTGCGAAGCTGAAGGTTTTCCGTTTACGGGCATTCTTTTTTTGGGCCTGATGATGACCGGCGACGGGCCGAAACTGCTGGAATACAACGTCCGCTTTGGCGACCCTGAAACGCAGGCGATCCTCGTCCGGTTGGAAACATATCTGGTGGATATTTGCGAGGCCATGCTCGAACACCGCCTTAGCGAACGCCCGATCAGTTGGCGAAGCGGCAGCTCGGCGTGCGTCGTTTTGGCATCGGAAGGTTATCCCGCGAAGCCGCGGATCGGCGACCGGATCGAGGGGCTTGACGGCGCGGCCGCGGCCGACATAGCGATCTTTCATGCTGGGACGAAGTTCGCTGAGACAAATGACGCATTTCTTACCGCAGGCGGGCGGGTCTTGTGTGTAACGTCGGTCGCAGAATCGTTAGAAACAAGCCTTGCTTGGGCATACAAGTCCGTCAGTAAAATTTCCTGGCCCGGAATCCAATATCGCCGCGACATCGGCAAATGAGATCCGTCAATTATTCCATCCAATGCAGTCGCTAACTTATCTAGAATTGGTTCGCGGCAACAGGAATTTTCGAAACCTGTTGACGGGACAGTTTATTTCCGAGCTTGGCAATTGGTTTAATTTTATTGCCGGGCTGGGATTGGTGCGCGTTGTCAGCGAAGCATCGCCGATCGCGGCCGGCATATTCTTCGTTTGCCGATTGATCCCATTTGCATTCGTCTCGCCTATTGCGGGGACGTTCGTTGACAGGTTTTCGCGGCGTCAGGTAATGATCTGGACCGACATCGCGCGCTTCTTCGTCGCGTTGGCATTTCTGGCGGTCACGTCGAAAGATGATCTTTGGATCGCATATATCGCGACCGCGCTTTTATCTATCTTCGGTGCGTTCTTCGATGGTGCAAAAAATGCGACGACGCCAAACCTGACCAAAGCCGAGGGCCTGCTAGCCGGAACGGCATTGATGTTCTCGACTCGTTTTCTGTTAATGGCCATCGGGTCGGCGCTCGGCGGATGGGCGGCATCGGTGTTTGGTTACGAGATCGCGTTCATCATCAACGCCGTTTCGTTCCTGCTCTCAGCTTACCTGGTCTGGTTGATCCCGGAGGAAGCCACCCGCGACGAAGAGACGGGCGAGCGAATGCGCGAAAAGACGAAACGCGGCTCGTTCATCGGCGAGATGCGCGAAGGCATTCACTACGCCGTGACAAACCATTTCGCCCTGACCATTCTGCTGATGAATATCATCTGGGCGGTCGGCGGCGGAGCGATAAATGTGATATTCGAGCGTGCCGGAGGTGTGCATTTTGCCGGGATCGAAGGCTGGAACCCCGATCGGGCCGTAGCGATAATGTGGACCGCGGCGGGGCTTGGGCTGACGCTCGGAATGCTGATCGCCCATCGGACGTCTTTAATTCTGGACCTTCGCGGACGGCATAGTACGTTTATCTGGGTTTCGCTGATCGTGCACGGTCTGCTCTTTTCGGTCGCAGGATTTATGCCGACGCTTTGGCTGTTTGCCTTGTTCGTATTTGTTTCGCGAACCCTGATCGGGGTGGAATACGCGATACAGGAAACACTCTTTCAACGCAGCCTGCCGGACAGGATCCGGGGCCGGATCTCAACGATCGATCGCGGCGCCGAATTGACCGTCTTTGGCGTTTCAAGCTACGTTTCGGCAGCGATGATGTTCTATATCACGCCGATGACGCTGACAATTATCTCTGGTGTCCTCTCGGCTTCGGCTGGAATAGTTTGGTATCTACGCCAAAGCGACGCCGACTTTCGCACAGATCTAAGGGATGCCGAAGTCAAATCGGTCTAAGCGGTGATGATGACTGCCTTAGTTCCGGTGAGTTCGGAGAAATCTTTTGAATGGACAGCTTCCACCTTGCGGATCGAGCCGATGGCGGCGATCAATTCTTGAGTCGAGACAAAGGTGTTCTCGACATGGGCGATAGCCCAAAGTTTGAAGTGCGACGCTCGTTCGAGCGTATCGCGAAGCAGGCGAAGATAGTGGGATTTCGTTTCCACCGGGGAGCCAAGTCTCCCGGCTCGGGAGGTATTTACCTCGGACCAAAAATCACCACCGCCGCGAAACCACTCTTCGCGCCAAACAGCCGATGGAGCAAAACCACTGCCGCCGCTGTATCCGGACACTGGAAGCCGAAGAAACATTAGATCGGCAGCCGGACCGGACAGGAACTCGTCAGCCGGAAGATTTGAGCACCTACACGCCTGCCCGTTAACAACCGGTGGCCTAGAATCCATCCAAAGTCTGCGGAAGGCAGAGGAAAGCGGTTGCCGGAACTCGTTCGTCTCTGCATCGAAAGAACGGACATAATCTCCAACAGCCATGATAAGATCTGCGGCTAAAGCGGACCTCAGCGGGGAGCCGAGTTGATCAAGATTTCGGCGGGCATTATCAAACCACCACGCATCCACCTCACCAAACCAATTTTTCAGTCCGGGATTCTCTAGCTTGTGGCCGGGAACGTAAACATCGTTGAGGACCGTTTCGACATCATCCTCAGTTAAAACCTCTGATGAATTTTCGATGGCTGCAACTGAGCGGATCCAGGCGGATCGCAATAGGTCGTTGGCAGAAACACGAACACCCCGGCGCTTAAGGAACACACCTAATGCGGGATCGGACGTGAACGGGATCGCGGCTGAGCGAAACTCAAGCCGTGCAAGCACGTTCTGTTCAAATCCAAGAAAGCTTTTCGGGGTTGCGGCAAATTCCATCACCTAGATTTTCACTTTACTCTGATGGTTATGCAAGCGCGTACCAGTCGGGGCGTTTCGATAAAGTCCTTTTCGGACACTGATGATCTTTGATCCTCACGATCCTTCTAACTATTCGACGTAACCCTCAATCCGGCAATGCCGGCGATGATCAGAAAGATACAAGCGACGCGAATAATATCCTTTGGCTCGTCGAACAATATCATTCCCAGGATTGCCGCACCGACGGTTCCAATGCCCGTCCAAACTGCATATGCGGTCCCGATCGGCAGGGTTCTCACCGCCAGCGAAAGAAAGTAGAAGCTCGCGACCATTAGCGCACCTGTGATGAGGCTGGGCACAAGCCGTGTCCAGCCTTCGGTATATTTCAAGCCGATCGCCCACGCGATCTCAAGCACTCCGGCGATGGCAAGATAGGTCCAGTTCATAGAAGTTGAGAGTACAAGCTTTAGCTTGCTAACGCATACACAATTCGCACTGTCTTGCGCCTAAGACAAGCTGAAGCTTGGACTCTGAACCATCATTTAACGACTGTTATGTCCCGTGTCGTTGAGTTATATCCGCCGTTATCGACCACGTTTCCGTCTTTATCGATCAGCTCAAGTTTGATCGTGTGTTTGCCAGCCGTCCAGCCCGAAAGCCAGAGCGGCGCCCATTTTTCGATCATCTTCGGTTCGCCGCCGTTTACCGAATAGCGGACACGATATTCGCCGCCATCGCCGACCAGCTTTGCATTCGCCAACCAGAAATCGATCATGATCGGATCGGCATCCGCACCTTTGTAATCGCCCTTTGGACGGCTGTATGTCAGCAAAGGCTTTGTGATGTCGATCGAACCGCCTTGCGAGGCAGGCATCTCTTTGCCTTCCGGAGTAGGTTTCGGAGCGGTCTTCGCATTCGAATTCGCGTTGGACATCTGCTGTCCGCTGTTTGTCGTAGCCGGAATGTCGAGGTTCGCTCCTCCGTTCTTTACCGTAAATTTGACGACATCGAACGCCGCTTCGTTCTTATAGCTTTCGTGCCACGGACGCGAAGCGAATACGCGAAGCGTGTGCTCGCCATCGGGCACGTTTCGAAGTTCGAACGGTTCTTCGATGTTGTAGTATGCCTCGTACGCTTGATTGTCCAAGATAACGTGAATGTGGTTGCCCATTTTCGTCGCGTCATCCATTCCGGGCTTGTAGCCTTTTAGGTCGCCGCCGAGCGTGAGAAGGATTCGAACCGTCGAACTTTCGATCGTTGATCCATCGGGCGGAACGGTGATCTCGATCTCCGGCTGGGCCGCGTCTTGTTCGCCGCGTGCGGCCATCATATCTTTGATCCGCTGAGGCGTGTCTGTCGCTGTAAGATCTACCGGACCTGCCGGAGCCGCATTCGCGTTGGCATTGCTGCCGTGGTTTGCGTGGTTGCCGTCGGCAGCACCGCCGCATGCGGCAAATAATAACGACGAAATGGTCAATACCAACAAAAATATTCCTTTCATAATTTCCCCCTAGATGATTCAGACCGCAGCCATTTCGACCGCTGCCGTGTTCTCAAAGATGTCTTCGAAGCCGAAAACATCCACAAAATTATTTACAAGTTGCTCCTCTACTTCAGCCATATCGACCTCGCGGCCAAGCAGCCTTTCCATCGAAGTGACCGGTTCGCCTTCGCAGGCTATTATCCAATTAAAATAGCTGAGGTCGGTGTTTACGTTCAACGCGAAACCGTGCGTCGTGACCCACCGCTTGATGTGAATTCCGATCGCGGCGATCTTCCCTTCCGAAGTATGAACGCCGGTGAGCCCTTCGATCGGAAAGGCTTTGATCCCGAAATCGGCCATCGTGCGTATCAGCACTTCTTCCAGATCGCGAACGAATTTATGCACGTCCTCGCGATCAGGCGAAAGGCTGATGATCGGATAACCGACGATCTGGCCCAGGCCGTGATATGTCACCTTACCGCCGCGATCGGTCTCAAAGACCTCGGCGCCGATGCTTTTCAATATTTGAGCTGTTGCCACGACACCATTCGCACTAGAACGGCGACCGATGGTGTAGGTGTGTGGATGTTCAAGGAGTAACAGGTGATCACGTTCGCGGTGTTCGATCACTTCGCGCTCAAGACGCTTTTGCAGCTCAAATGCATCGCCGTAACCGATCCGCCCAAGGCGTCGAACCTTTAACACCCGTTTATTCATCTAAGGATATGATAGAATTTTCGACGAAGTTTTAACAGGCAGGCATTTTATGAAGTTAATCAAAACGATCTCTTTTGTTGCAGTCTTATTTACGCTTTTCGCGATCGCCGCGGATGCCCAGCGGCGGCCCGCCCGCCCGACGGCACCGAAAGTCGTGACGACGAATACGACACCGACTGCAGCAGCTTCCGATGTTAGAAAAGCGACGGAAACCGTTTCGAATCAGATCAAGAATACGACAAAGTTTTTGTTTATTTTGGGCGGTGTCGCCAAAGGGATCGAGGATCTGGACAAAGACCGGAACGCGAATAAGGCCGCCCGCGATGCAAACGCAAAGAACAAGGCCGATCTGGTTCAAACGATCCGTAATATGCGGGCCGGAATTCTTGCCTTAGAAGTGGAATTTCGGACAAAAGATCCGCTGAAAAAGCATCTTCCGCTTGTTGCCGGTATGACGAATCTGGTTGCGGAGTGTGAGGACCTTGCCGTTGCCGGACGTTTCAGCGATTCAGGTAAGCCGCTGTTGGCATTGGTCGAAAAGCTTTCCGACGCTCTCGCGGCACTTTAATTTTCCGGCTTCGTCAGTGCGATCGATCTTGATGCGGGGTCACAGACCTCTATCTCTGCTGTTGCTGAAGTGGAAACACCAAGCTTTTCCTGAATAAACTTTTCGGTCTCGGCCTTCATCAATTCGCCGTTAACGACAGTCGTCTTTTCGGTGAGCGATCCACCTTCCTTCTTGAGCTTTCCCGGTTCTAGAAAGATGTACCAGGGCGTGCCCCACTTCCTCATGTCTCCGGCCTCGCGACGCTGCGTGAAATGTTCTGTGCGTTCGCGGTCGGCTTGAGATACAGAAGCATAGACATTTGGAAACGTGAGTTTGTACTGATCGACGTGCGCTTTCATACGCGAGATCGGATCATATAGGCCCACACCGATCACCGCAAAGCCTTTTGCAGAATATTTTTCGTGAAGCTGCTGAACGAACGCGACATCGTGTTTCCAATTCGGGCACCACGGAGCCCAATAGACCACCATTACAAGCTTCTTGCCTTCTGAGAACTTTCGCAAGTTCGTCTCGCCTTCAGATGTTAGATTTTTATACGTCCAATCTTTGTACACAAACGGCTTTTCCGTGATCGGTGCTTGCTCGTTCTGTGCAAAGGCGAAGGAGGTTAAAACCAAGATCGCTGCAAATAATGATAAAAACCGCATAAAATGTCCTGCCGAAAAAAGCGTATAGGTTCAGACGGCGAAATACAAGCAAACGTTGCCGCTGATAAGCATATGCGCGATCGCGAGTTGGTTAAAGCTTCGAGCGGATTCCACGCTATTGGCGGGTAATTCCCGCAGGGATCTTTGGCTCGACAAGCAGAGTCTTGAAGCTTGCGAGCGAAACAAGTCCGGGCGCGGAGCCTTTCGGCTTGTTGACGAATTTTTTCTGCGTGTAGTGGACGGCGGCCTTCACCTGCTTACGGCCCTGCGAATAGAAGGCGGCAAGCTCAGCCGCTTCGAGCAGGGTTTGTGGCGGAACCTCTCGTTTGCCGCTGTCTCTGATCACCACGTGTGATCCCGGATAGTCCGCCGCATGCATCCAAACGTCCAGAGATTTGGCGATCCGAAGAGTAAGAAGATCGTTGTCTTTCGCCTTTTTTCCGACGAGAATTTCAAATCCGTCAGATGAGACGAATGTTCGATAAGCTTTAGCCGGCTCCGACTGACCGCGGCCTTTTGATACGTTTTTCTTTGATCCCGAAGGGGCAAGGACACCATTAAGTCCGTCGATATTGCGGTTCGCGATCATCGACTCTATCTCCATAAGTCGAGTGTGAAGCTGGTCTAACCCGACATTCGTTTCGGCCAATCGCCGTGATATCTCCAGAGCGGCGTTACGAGCTTTCGTGTAACGGCGAAAGTACTTTTCAGCTGTTTCCGTAACGCTTTCATCATTCTCAAAAGGTACTTCGACATTCGGAAGTCTCTCATCAAAGTGATCAATCGCGATGAACACGCCGCTGCGCTTTTCTGCAGTAGCTGTATTTGCCAGCAAAATATCGCCGAAACGCTTCCAATGCTCGGCGTCGCCATGATCTTTCAAGTCGTTTTCCAGATTCGAACGCAGCCTCTCCTTACGTTTGATCGCTGAAGTGATAGTCGTGCGGGCTGACTTTGAAAGGTCATCGAACACCTGTTCGGATCGTCGTCCGAGATCTTCGCGATCAAGTTGTTCGGAGATCGGTCCGGTCGATGCAGGCTGAATCTCTTTCGGTTCCGATTTTAGGATCCTTGAATCCGGATCAGTTCGTACTGGCGGTGCGTATAGGTCACCTATCGATCGGCCTTTCGCGGAGCGCAGCATTGCAATGATCCCGTCTTCGCCATCGAGTAGGAATAGGTTAGATGAACGACCGGTTAACTGAACAATGAGTGACAGCTCGGAGCTTTTGTTCGAATTAGATTTACTCGAAAAGCGGAACAACAGCACGCGTTCGTTTTCGATCGTCTCTATCGAACGGATCCTTTCTCCGCTAAAGTACTTTTTCAAGGCAAGCAAAAATGGCGAAGGATTGTTCGCTTGTTTTTCCAGTTCGCGGAGCCGCCGTCTGATGAGATAAATTCGCGGATCTGACGGCTCAACGGAAATGAACAGCCATCGGCCATCGTTCAAATGCACGTCGATGGCGATCTCGACGGGCGATAGCTGAAAAACTCTGCCGAACGGATTGCCAACGATCTGTTCGGTAAGTTCATTTTTGACCGCATTTAGCGTTTCGATGTTCACGGTTTTAGTTTCCGCTTTCCTATGAGAAAAGACCCAAGGCAGGACAACCCCGCTTTGGATCTTTGGATCGGTTTCTCGATCTTAAGCTATGAGTCGCGGATCAGCAGAGTACCTGAAACGATATCATGAAGCGCGCGCCTTTCTTCAGAAAAGATAACCGTCAAGAATCCGAGCCCGCCAAACGTCATCGAAAGAAGGAAGACGGCAGAATTCACCGCAGCTTGATGGACCGTCGGGTAAACATTTGCATCCGCATCGATCAGTTCGAGTCCGAAAATACGCATTCCGAAGGTCTTTCCCCAAAATGCCAGCGAGGCCGTTAAATAAAGAAAAAGAAATATCCCGAGGCTTCCGGCGAACGTCAAATAACCGGCGAAAGAATTCCAAACGCCGCCGCTGGCCATAAACGGTGAGAGAATTATAAGAGTCCCGAACCCGCCAATTATCAGGTCGAAGAGCCCGGCTCCGACCCTCATCGAGAACGGTGCCAGATCGTCTATCTCTTCATCCGAATTCCCGTCCGAGAAAAGTTCTCTATCGACCTGAGCCTCATTTAGGGGTTCAGATCGATCCTTGACCTGTTCTGTCTCTTGGCGTTTAAATGGGCTTTCATCATCAATTATGTCGAAGTCTTCCGATTTATTTATGATCGAATCAACCTTTGGAAGCTTGTTCGTGTCGTATTGTCTCTTCTCTATCTTCAATGCTGAGACCAGTTTGGGCCGTTCAACAGGTTCCGGCTGCTCGACTGGTTTTGGCCTAATTAGTTGGTCGGCCGTAGGTGTCACCACCGCGAAAGGAAATTTTCTCTGAGCAGGCGAAGCCCCGACCGACTCAGACGTTCTTTTGACAGGTTTTGGCAGGAAAGTGTTTCTGGATTCCTCAATTCGTCGCATTGCAGCCGTTAGCCGCGGATTGCTCGGCTCCATTGAGTGCAAATCGGTCCCGCTCGCCGGTACATACCCGTTCGAACCGGAAACCGACGGAACTGCTGTTGTCGATGCTGCAGTCTCAAGCGGCCTTTTTTCGACGCCGCGTTGGCGAACCGAATTTTGAATCTGAAGCCGCCAATCAGGCAGGGCTACCTTCCCGGGTTGGAATTCAACGAGCGTGGGACTCGTGTTCTTGGGAGGAAGCTCAACGGTGTTTTGTCGTTCAGGCGATGAAGTCCTCACGTTCAAAGACGCTGCTTCCTTATGAAGGAAGGCCGGACGTGGCGGGTCCGGTGACGTCTGCGGTATCTGAAGCCCTCCGGAATTCGATGTTATCTTCGTTTCCAGTTCTTCCCTTACCGTGTCATTCATCATTGCGCCGCAAGTAAGACAAATCGACAACGTGGGTGCAAGTTCACGTTTGCAGACGGGGCAGTTCATAATTTCTCTGGCCGGTACAGTAGATTGTTAATTTGAGCTTAAAGAACCGAATCTGGTTGAGAGTATCAGATTTTACTTTAACCCGTCAATACTAAAGCGCAGATTTTATTGATGTTTAGCTTTTACAGGGATAGCTGTGGAAATGTCAAAAATGTCTGTGGAAATCTTTTCATTGATCGAAAATGTCGTCATCATAGGTTAAGCGTTGCCGTCCCGCAAACCCGGTTTCGAGTTCGTGCCACCACTCGATCTTGTCAGGTTCGCCCAATTGCCAGCAAAGGAGAACTAACCTTCCGTCCATCATCGACGGAAAATCGATCAAGCCGCGTCGATAATCCTTAAGTTGTACGCCCTCATCATTTATCTCGGTTGTCAGCTTCCCGATGTCGTAAAGATGCCGCACGTAATTCGAACCGCCGATCATTCCACCATTGCAGGTTGCCGCCGCTGCAGCAGCCCTCGCCTCGTCCCGGTAGCGTCCGACATGTTCATACGATCGCTTTATCATCTCAAGCTTCATCCGGATACGAGGCAACAAGGCATTCGCCTCCGCTAGAGTGAAAGTTTTCATTGCTCGTCATCCACCCGTACGAAAGCACCAGCGCGGCGGTGTTCGCCGGAATCAAAACCAGGGCCGTTCGCATTTTTCGGGCCTCGTGTGTCCCTCGCTGGCCGCGAGACCTCAACCCCGCCAACTATCTCTGGTGGTATGAAGGAAGGCACTTCAAACTCCCCGCTCTGAGTAATATCCTTACGGATAGACTCAGCGATCTCGCCAAGATCGATGAAGAAATCCGCGACATCTATCAGCCTCGGAGCTGTGTTTGAGCGAAATCCTGCCACCTCGACGCGGCAACCCTTGTATGCGACTGCGTTTACCGCGTAGACGAAATCTTCGTCCCCTGAAACCAAGACAGCTGTATCGTAGCGACCGGCGAGGCTCAACATATCCACAGCTATTTCTACGTCCAGATTGGCTTTTCTGGTGCCGTCATAGAACGTTTTCAGGTCCTTTTGCACGACCCGGAATCCATTCCGACGCATCCAAAGCAGAAATCCCTGCTGCCGTTCTGCTCCGGCATCAACACCGGTATAGAAAAAGGCTCGCAAAAGTCGTCCATCTCCAAGCAATATCCGCAACAGCTTGTTGTAGTCAATGTCGATGTTATGAAACCGGGCAGCGTGAAAAAGATTGTTCCCATCAATGAAAACAGCGACGCGTCCACGATGCCCAAATTTCCACGACGAACTCGTTGCCGTGTCAAAATGCATTCCATTTACCTCTGTCGGACTTAGGCGGGCGGTCTATCTGGCGGTTTGTCGATCAAAAGAACTTCTAATTCTATATTTCTTAAATAGAGAGCAAAATAGATGGATCGAATCAAGATCTTCAAATTGTTGTCACCTGAGTGACACGTTAAATAAACTGCCCAATAATAAATTTGTCCTTTGCTAGTTTGCTACGAGTGATACGGATGGTCAAGCACTATTGTTTCTAACATGTTAAAATCACGCATTTGGTGCACTAGTATGGCCGAAAACCGCAAGAATACGCCTGAGACTCTGCCGGACGGAACTTTCGTCCGAACGACGATCGACGAGTTTGCTCAGGACGAACTCACGGTATGTCCTGCATGCGAGCGGAAAAATTCCCCAAAGCGAGAGGCCTGCATCTACTGCGGAAAACCTTTGGGTTCGATGGCCCACCTCACTCCAAATGCCGAAGTTGCTGCTCCCGAGCAATGGGAAAACGGCACAAATCTGATAGTACGAAGGACCAAGAGGGACGCGTCACGAATTAATGCCAACTTGCCCTTAAAGAGTACCGAAACTCTTGTCCTCGAACGCCTTGAAGCAGAAAATGGACCGCTCGGTTTACCTTGGGCTCGTACGGCCGAGCCGGACCTTGCTTCTTCCCGAGCCAGCCAACTTTGCTCGGCCGGGCTAAGCGCATATGTATTAACTGATCTTGAATTGGATCTACATCGGCCGCCGAGAAGGCTCAGAAAGATCGATCTCTTGGACAAAGAGGTCGTTTTTGAGGATTTCAACACCGGCATTCTGACCCGTGCGTTCTGCGATGAACTTATACTTTCAGTTGCCGGAACTCTTTTGAGCTCAAAGGAAGAGACGCAGTCCCGAAAAAGACGCGACGATCGGCCAGACATAGCGCGAATTGATTCTGACCGAAGGGTTCTCGACCTTTATCTCAAAAATGATCCGATCGGTTTCCGAGTCGAGATCGCCGGTTTTGATTTTTCCGGACTGGGACCGGGCCGGGCACTTACCGGGAGCGAAAACTTTGCTCGCTTGATCGAGAAGATCCAAGGTTTCGCTCCGGCCTGTTGTTTCGATAACAATTACGACACCCTTGGGGAACTGCTAAGTGCAGTTTGGGCCGAAGAATCAGAAAAGGATCATCAAGGCCTCAAGCAGATCGGGCTCAGCCGCCTGAGACGGACGGTTACGACCGTGACGTCGAACGAAAGGCAATTCACCAGATATTCTCGTCTCCAGTATTTTTCGTTATGAAACCCAAAGGAAAGGTTCCTTCAAGATCACAGCCAGACCTCGATCGAGATAAGATCAGGAATGCCAAGAATGTGCATCCGCGGCCTTTGCGTGAAAATTCTCCACCGCGGATGGTCGAATCCGGAACAAATCTTTTTGGCCTGACGCCTGTCATCGAACGCCTAAGAACCAAGCCGCGAACTATTTCAAAGATCTATATTCTCGAAAGTGCCCGGCTTCATCGGCTTGACGAATTGCGCGAATTGGCACGAGCATCTGAAGTTCCGGTCGAATGGCGAAGCCGCGCCAAACTGGACCAAATGGCTGGCGATGGAATGAATCATCAAGGCGTTATCGCCTCCGTCGCCCCGGCTGAATTTGCGTCGGCAGAGGACCTTATCAAGGTCATCGGCCCGACAACTCTTTTTCTTGTGTTGGACGGCATCGAAGACCCGCGCAACTTTGGAGCGATCCTCAGAACCGCAGAGTGTGCAGGGGTTACGGGTGTTTTCATTCCTGAGCGTCGTGCGGTCGGGCTCACCGAAACAGTTGCGAAAGCCTCGGCCGGTGCGATCGAACACGTTCCGGTTGCACGCGTCACAAACATAAACCGCCTCCTCGAAGAATTAAAGAAGAACGATGTTTGGATCGTCGGTGCTGCGGGCGAAGCTGAAATGGCGCATAGCGATTGGGATTGGGCTAGGCCAACGGCCCTTGTGCTTGGCAATGAAGAAAAGGGCATTCATCGGCTGACAGCTGAGAACTGTGATGTCTTGGTTCAGATCCCGATGTATGGGAAAATAGGTTCGTTGAACGTTTCGGTCGCCGCGGGCGTAATACTTTTTGAAGGTCAACGCCAAAGGTCGAAAACCGAGAAAAGCTAACTATGTTTTGTCCGAAGTGTGGAACAAAAAATCCTGAAGACGGAAAATTTTGCCGTAGCTGCGGGATCGATATCGGCGGTGTTGCGAAGGCCTTAACCCCGCCTTCGGAAAAATCGATGATCTCCGAGTTCGAACGCGAAATGAACTCGGCATTCAGTTTCGCATGCGAAGACGAGCCCGATAGCGGCCGTCGTAAAGATCCGTCCGAGGTGTATGGCGATGGTGTAAAGGCCGTCATCACGGGTGTCGGATTCCTGATGGTTTCGATGGCATTGCTATTCACAGGCGTCGCTGGAGGCAAAACATGGTGGTGGGCAATGCTGTTCCCGGCATTCTTCTCTTTCGCGAAAGGCGTTTCCGACATACTCAAATCCGGAAAGATGGATCGTCCCCAATTGATAGATCCGCAGTCGATGAATAATCTCTTCAATCGATCTGCTGAAACATCGGCCCTTCCGCCATCTACGACCACCTATGTCGATCCCGAATCGAAATACAGAACAGGCGATCTTGTTCCGCAAAGTGTTACAGATCCCACGACTCGGCAGCTTGAAATGAATTCAGAAGGCGAAACGATGACCCTTCCGAAAAAATAGCTATCGTCTTATAACCGCTCGGGCGTTTCCGATATTCCCTACCGAATCAAAGACCCGCAGCGTGATCGAATATTCACGCGCTTCGCCGAGTTCCACGCCGACTGTGTATCTTTCCTCTGGGCTGTCGGATATGCCATCTTCGGCCCTGACGCTTTTCCACGGGCCGCCGTTCAAGCTGTATTCGGCCTTGACCAAATAACCTGAAGCGTCGCGTGCAGAAAATGTAACGCGGCCGCGGCTGCCCGTGACCTGCGGAGTTCCTACAACGGAGACGACCGGCTGAGTATTGTCTATATCAAACGGTTCGCTGATCAATTCACCCGAAAGACTCTGGCCGACAGGATTGGATGGCGAATCGCGTGCGACGATCTTAAGCGTATATCGCCCGTCCGCCAGCGAAAGCCCATCCAGCGTGACAAAGTTCTCCGATATGCCGGATCTGAACAGCTTAAATTCCGCGTCGTTCGCTTCCTTCAAAAAGATGTCAAAAACCAGTTCGTCGCCGTTCCTATCTTCGGCAGTCCATTGAAACGCTCGTGAGCCTCTCTGATAGGCTCGCCGCGGCGGGATCGGCTGATTCGGAATTCCAAAAACGGCAGGATCGATGCCCGACAGCTCGATGTTCGGATCGAGCGGTGGTGTCGGGTTCGCAAGCAATCCAACGTTTGCCGGCAGAACCGAAAGGCTCAATATTTCCGGTGCAATGTTTCGGTTCGCGAACGCCAGGCTGACCTCGTTTAGTGTCGCGGCCGTCGTTCCCGGTTTCAAAGTCGCCCGCCATTGGATAAACCTTGCAGCCGGATTTGCGACTCGCCCCCGCATTCCGCTTGCTCCGGCCGCGGCCCATGGGCTCCACGTTTCGTTCGGAGTTTCGGTGTTGCCGCTGCGAGTTTCGATGACCGTACTTCCCGCCGAACGCCACCATATTTCGCCCCAGTTTGCCGTCGTTTTTGCATCGAGCACCGAAGATCTATATATGCCCTGCGGTTCGGTTTCGGGCCCGACTGAAAATAGGCCACCCTGATTACTGGTCGCAGCGTAAACCTTTGCATCTCGGCGAAATAGCTTTGATATCTGCGAAGCTTCCGTCTGCACCATCAAGGTTTCGCGGCCGTCATTCGAAATGTTAAAGATCCGGCCTTTATCCGAGGTGCCGAGCATTACGCCGCCGCTGTCCGTGTTGGCGAGCAGCGAGAAACCGATAACTGTCGGTGAGGCCCACAAAATATCGTTCGCACCGTCCGGCAAGATCCTGTAAACCGCAGCTTTCGTTCCCGTCAGGTCATATTTGCTTTTCGCGGGCTGCGGCGGTGCGGCGGGCGAAGCTCGTTCGACCGAGACCGTTTTGCTTTCGGTCTTTGCCTCGGCTGCTTCGGCGGGTTTGGCGGTTGAAACGGAATCAGCTAAAGCCAGAACATATACCGAGCCGTCCGGGCCGACCGAAAGGTCGCGGATCTCTCGTAATGGCGAATCAAGCAACGCGAACGGCTTACCGTCCGAACCGATCCGCATCACTAGCCCGTTCGAATCCGTTCCGGCGAAGATCTCGCCATTGCGGCCGGCCGCCAGACTGATGATGTGCGTTTCGCTCGAATCGAACAGCAGAGATGCTTCCGGGGTCGCGTTCGCCGCACGAACCTTATAGATCTTTCCACCGTCGCCTGTGCCGACCGCCAGGCCGCCGTCCGCCATTACGGCCAGCGACCAGATATATTTTTCCTTCGGGTCGAAATACACATCCGCCTTGCCAGCCGCATCGATCTTATAAACTTTCCCGTCCGGTGAAGTTCCCGCAAATATCTCGCCGCCGCGGCCGATGGCAAGAGCAGAAACGTTCAGCTCCGCCAGATCCGCAAAAAGTGCACCGGTGCCGTTCGCTGCCATGCGGAAGATGCGGCCTTCGCTGCCGGTCCCGAGATAGATATTGCCCGCCGTATCCATCGCCGTTGACCAAATGTACGGTTGGCCTGTTTCATAGATCTTCGCGAGCCGCGGTGCAATCGACAGTGCTCCGTTCGAGTCGATCGAAACGCCCTCGGAATCGCCTTTCAGCACATCGGCACGGGAATTCACAGACCAAACGGATGTCTGCCCGGCGGCGGAAACAACGAATAGGGACAACACAAAAACAAGTGAAAATAAAGGTTTTATCATCGGTTATTTGGGGAAACTAATCTGCTCCCCATTCTAAATTATCAGTCGCCAAAATACACACGCGGAACACGTCTTGGTTCGATTCGACGGGTGAATCGATCGGCTTTTTGAAACGCCGCGACCGAGTTCCGTTCCGCGATTGTACCGCCCGCGTTCCGGGGACGTTCCGGGCCTGTTCCGCTGGTAGGTGGAACGTGTAAGAGTCTGCATATGCTTCACTTACGGGTGTTTCAGGTTCGAATTCAGCCATTTTCTCAAAAACTTCGAACGGGTTCGTTCGTCTCAATTTGCCGAATGCGCGTCTCGGTTTATCGCAAGTTCCAGTTTTCGCATCAGTTGCTTGTTTCATTTTTGTTTCACTTTTGTTTCATTTTTGCCCAAAGTGGAACAGGTTAAGTGTCACATTTTCAACGGCTTACCGCGAAAAAGTGTTTCACTAGTGAAAGTAGATATCCCAAAATGAAACAAACTTGCCCGAAAACCGCTAAGCCGTGTATTAGCAATTGTTTGCGGCTGCAGGTGCGGTCGAGGGCTGGTGTCAGCGATTACGTCATTGATCGCGTCGCCGTCTGATGTCCGATCTTGTCGCATTTGTCCCACTCTCTCTGTAAACCTATTTCAGGACAAGACAGTCCGAAACGCATCGGCTCCATTTTTGT
>CAZXTS010000025.1:0-22403 GCA_964643745.1 uncultured Chloracidobacterium sp. | reverse complement strand
ATGCAGACGAGCCTTCATTCAAGACCACCGCGAAGTTGGTTGTGATACCATCCGCAGCGGCGTTCGAGAAGTGTTGGGTTCTCCATTCAATTACCAACTGCCGATTCGGAGCGGAGCCCAGAGTTTCGGTATAAATACCGCCATTAGGGATACGCGTTGTTGCCGAGTTCAAGTCATCCCAATACGGGAAGAGCCTCGGCCCTGCCGGAGCAACCGAATGCGGCAACACCGTGTTGGTAAACGTTGTCGGTGACGTACCGTTGACCTGGATCATTCCGTTCGTGCTGGCACTGAGCGAGGTCACCGCCGTGTCATAGATCGACGAGGTCCAACCTGCTGGTAATGTGATCGCGGCTGCGGCATCGTCTGCCTGACTGCCGGTAACCAACGTTCTATTTGCCGGATCTCCAGGAGCCGTTCCGGTTCCCGAAGTGCCAACATAGTTGTCGCCTGCGAGTCCTACCGGAAGCGAGAAGTTCGAAACGACAGGAGTTCCGCCGCCGCCGCCCGCAAAGGTAACAGTTAGTGTAAAGCTTGCCTGTGTAAAGCAAGCGACTGTATTATCAACCGAAACCTCGTAAGGTGTCGAATTGTTTACCGGTCCACCGCCGCCGGGAACGTTCGGGTAATTTGAAACCGCTTGGGTAACTGTGATACCAGGCGTGTTCGAACTCAGTGTTCCTACGATGTTCGTTGCGTCGTTCCCTGAATTGTTTGTCACGGGAACATTCATCGTATTACATTCATTCGGCTCAAGCAGATTGTTGCCCGAGGTAACCGTTCCTGATCCAGCCGAAAGATCTGCCGAGTCAAATGCTTCGGTTACGGCAGCCGGTGAAGCTGATTGTATGCTGGCGCTAAAGCCTGCACCGCGAACACGGAAACCTTCGCGAACGTCAAGAACGTCTGCGGCTGCTTCGGGAGCAACTGGCAATGCGGACGCTGCTGCGATGATCGCGTCGCGTTCCTGAAGGATAGTCGGCCCTATCGGGGCGAGTTTCATTCCGTCAGTAACTACCTGAAGTACGCGGGTCGTGCCTGCGTTGAAGCCGAGGCGTTGTACGAAACGATTTCGAACTTCCCACAGCATCGAACTCCAGATCTCGCCAGTATTGTGGACCTGGTCGCACTGTGACACACCGAACGGCCCACGAGGGAACGCACTTGTCGAACCGTCATATAACGTCGCGCAACCTGCGTTGATATATCTGAACGTTTGTGGATTATGCGGTCTGCCATTGGTTCCCAGAAAAGTAATCGGGGCCCGTGGGAATCGGCGAATACCGTAATAATAGTTGCCGGTAAATCCAGCCGTCGCAAGAAACGTACCGTAACCGCCTGTCGTGTAAATTCCATCGATAGGATCGGTAGGTTCGGCAAGCATCGTGTATGCATACCAGTCGGACCAACCTTCGCCCATGCCGCGTGCCATATTCGTTGAAAGACCACTGGCGTTACCATGAAGACGGTTTGAGAGGCCGTGGGTAATTTCATGAATGATGATCTCGCCATCGGCCGTACCGTCGTAATCCGGGTTTGGGCCTGTCCAAAGGAACATCTGCATACGTCCGCGGCCGCCATCGGCCGGCGTCAACATATTTGCATTGTTGGTTCCTGAGAAATCCTGACCTTCGGACCTGACACGGTCGCCGGGGGCTCCGCCACGTCCAAAGTTGTCATTTTGGAAGTTGAACGCCTGCTCGGTGAATCCAAGAAGATACATTTCGCTCAGAAATCGGTTCATCACATAGAACATCTGAATTACAGCACCTCGCTGGGCCTGCGGTGTAAGCGGTTCGTCACCAGGTGTTGGGTTTCCCGGCGGCGGGTTCCAGGTCGAAGTGAAGACGCGGCAACCGGCCCCCGGACATGCCGTATCTCCAGGCTGAGGTGCGTCAACACCGTCTGGGGCGACACGGTCAATTCCGGCCTCGTTATAGTTACCGTCGGTGACATTAGCACCGTCCGTTATCCAACCGCTATTGTTGAAGGTGTAAGGACCTTCATTACCGATCAACGACACATTCGTCCTTGTTCCGATCGGGCCTTGCTGGCCCGTTGTCGGATTGATCGGCCCCGGGCTTAATGGAGCCGGACTGTCGGCAGCATTAATGTAGCCATTAGTGTTGTTGTAAACCTGATATGTAGCGGATTGTGTTTGATCTTCCGCCAGATTCTTCCGCCACAGCATGCGGCCTTCGTTATCCACAATAACGTAATAACCATTTACCGGGAGAATAATGAAAACCCGCCATGCGGGGACCGCTACACCGGGCTCGGTCGGGAAATACATCTTTTCGGCAGTTGTAGCATTGTCGCCCTGACCGAAAACAGCACGCAGATCAGTCGATTCAGTTCCATTGAATTCCAAATTGAAACTGGCTGCCTCTAGGTTGATATGCCTATATGCCGCCTTTACCGCATCAGCCGGATCACGGAAATCGCTCGATATCGACGAGTAATCAAGGCCGGGTGCGAGATTATTGATCACGCGGATAATTTCGCCAGACTTTGTAAAGCCCGCTTTCACTTCGCCGCGGAATACAGGAACATCGTTTATTCGTTGTTCCAGGTGAGCGAACGACATATAACCATTCGGGTTCGTGTAGTCGGCGAGCACCTTGAGCGAGTTTGCCTGTTCGTCTGTAACGCCGATAAGGCTGTTATTCTCTTTGACGAAATTGCGAAGGATCTCTGACCGCGTGGCGGTTGAGGACCCCGTCAGACGGGCTATATTGCCCCTCCAAACGTCAGGTGTAATAACCTCGGGTATTCTGATATCTTGGTTGTACTCAACCTTCAAACTTGGGACGCGCGTCCTAAGCTCTTCTTCGCCCCTAGCGAAGCCTTCGCGAACGTCGGCGATCGAAGCCGCGTCACGATTGACCTTCATCCGTTGATTCTGGAAAAACTGTTCGATATCGTCGCCTTTCTGTTCGCGGATATCGTAATTCTCCAGACCGGGCTCATGGCTCTCTGTTCTTACGATCAGACCGTCGCCGGAGCTGCTCGCCTCCATATTAAATTGGGTTGGGACGATCGTGATCGCTGTCACAAGCGCCAACCCGGCCAGACTCAACAAAATATTGCGTCGAGTCGGTTTTTTTTCACTGTTCTGCATTTACTAGCCCTCCTAAAGCTATAAAGAACGGAAGAATGCCGTTTGAAGACGGCAAAACTGCTTTTCACCTTCGAAATAAGGACGAATGAAGTTGAAACAAAGATCAAGGGCCCGAGAGAGCGAAATAACGCAAATGATCCCTGTCGGACGATCGTGACGAAAGTAATACAAATATAGATATGAATTCGGTCAAATACGAAATTATGTTCGCTAGTTGTAACAGAAATACCCTGAAACGTCAAACCTCCAAAGCCGCGCGACCCTCCGAGATTGAAACAAAAACCAGCGCCTGCCCAAGAGTTCTTTTTGCTGCTATAAGTCACATCTATGGGATATAGCCGCCCGGCGTTGGCCGATCTGCCGCAAGCCCGAACTGTTGTATCAGGATACCTGCCGACGAACGGTTAATGAACCAAACTCCATCTCGGTATATCGCTTGATCCGCTTTGCCGTCGCCATCAAAATCACCCGGCGCCGGAATGTCGGTCGAGATCCCGAAAGGTATAAAGGAAACATCTTGGTCCGAACTTCGATAGATATACCAGACGCCGTCTGCCGGCCTGAACACCGCTATATCATCGCGGCCGTCGCCGTCATAATCGGCCGGAACTGGCTCGTCGGTCGAAAATCCGAATGTGTCAACCGAAAATCCGCCACTGCTGCGAGCGATCCACCACTGCCCGCTGCGATAAACAGCAAGATCGGCCCGGCCATCGCCGTCAAAGTCACCGCGGAGCGGAATGTCACCGGCCGCGCCGAACTGTGCGATCGCGAACCCGCCGCCGCTTAACTGAGCGTACCAAACGCTTGTTGAAGGCCTGAAGACCGCGATATCGTCGCGGCCGTCGCCGTCAAAATCTCCCGGCACCGGAATATCGCCGGTCTGGCCAAACTGATAAATCGAAAATCCGCCCGAACTGTCAAGAATGAACCATTGTCCGGTCGATGGACGGAAAACGGCTATGTCCGTCTTTTCGTCGCCGTCAAAATCACCTGGTGTGATGATGTCGTCGGCGACGCCGAAATTCACCGCTATAAAGCCGTCGGTCGAACGATCCAGATACCAATTTCCGTCCGAAGGCCTAAAGACCGAAACGTCGGTTCGCCCGTCGCCATCATAATCCGCTCTTACCGCCGCAGCGGTAATGAATGAGCAGGTATAGCTTCCCACGACATCGATATCGTCAACGCTCCAACCGCCGTTCGCGGGAGCTGTGTTGTTATCTGCACCAAAACGCCATCGTAACTGAACATTCTGGCCATTGGCAGCGGCGGGCAGCCTGATCAGGACGTCAGAGGAATAACCATTCGAATTTCCGGTCCAGGCTTGACGCCCGGCTAGCGGATTGTTGACGCCGTTCGCTCCGAGCGTGCCGTTGTAGTTTCCATAGATAAAGTTTCCCCCGGCCGCGGCCACGTCTTGAAAAGGACCTCCGCCAATGCTCAATTCAAGCACGCCGCCGTCCCACCCGGCTTCGGTCAGGAAGCTATGCTCAAATCGCACCGTTGCCGCTGACGCATTTATCGCGATCGGCGGTGATGTCAGATCTGTCCCGCCGCCAACTGTGTCCGGATTCAACGCAAAGGCCGCATTAGGCGGTGAGTTGGGATTCAAAGGGGCATTGACAAAATTTATCCCGCCGGAGACCGGGACCGCGGTCCATTCTGCCGGGAAGTTAGGAGCGGACACTCCGTCAAAATCCTCTTGAAACGTTATGTTCGGAACTCCGATGTTCAACGTCCTCGAAAAACTGACCGGTCCAAGACTGCTATTAACATCAAAGTTAAATTGCACCGCCGAACCACAGGCGGTTGCTGTCGGGATCGTGTGTGGTAATTCCATTATCGCGGTTCCACCTGCGGCGATCGTGCCAAGCGAAACACTTCCGCCGCCCACCAATTGGACCGTTACATTGGTTGCAGTGGTTCCTGAAAAATTGGCTACCGGAACTCGCAAAATTACTGGTTCGCCGGGTTCGGGATATCCATTAATATTACCGGTATGGTCGAGTGCTTGAAGCGGCTCGGCCATAGTCAGGTTCGGCGTGTCAAAAGCTTCAGTAACCCGAGCATTTCCGGTTCCTGAACCTTGATTCTGGATCGATGCCGAAGCACCCATTCCCCGGATCGCGAAGCCTGCCCATGCATCGCCGACATCGTCAGAGGCTCCGCCCGCCAATGCCGCGAAGATAACCGCGTCGCGAGCCTGTAGGAACGTCGGTGCCAGCGGCGACAACTTCATCCCGTCAGTAACGTGCTGAAGAAAACGCCGATTGCCGTCCGCCCATCCCAGCCGCTGGATATATTTTGCCCGTATCTCCCAAAGTGCTGCGCTCCATACCTCGCCGGCATTATGAACCTGATCCGCGCTTCCGCCAATATTGGGATTTGAAGGAAATGCGCCGTCGGTCAGGTTTATTTGCGTAGAGTCTATATCCGCAAACGTTAGCGGGTTGTGCGGCCGGTCTTGTGGACCGCCGGTCGAGCTGATCACGGCTTTCGGGAAACGCCGGATACCGTAGTATCCATTGTGCGGCTGCAGTGGCCGATAAAAGGAATAGGCGGCGATCGTGTATATTCCGTTTATCGGGTCACTTGGTTCGCTCAGCATCGCGTGTGCGTAAAGGTCTGACCAGCCTTCGCCCATGCTGCGTGCCATATTTGTTGTCAAACCAGAAGCGTTTCCGTGTAGCCGATTCGACAAACCGTGGACAAGTTCGTGGATCGCTACATCCGCGTCAAGGGCACCGTCGTGGTCCGGTTCGGGCAACGTCCAGATAAATAGCTGTAATCGCGGTCGCTGGCCGTCGGCAGGGGTAAAGAAATTCCCGCCGTTCGTTCCGGTACATTCCTGTGCTTCGGCCGATACGCGATCTTCTCCAAGCCCACCGCGGCCAAAATTATCATGCTGAAAATTACGCGCGGCTTCGGTAAACCCAAGGCGGTACATCTCATCATGAAACCAGTTTGAAATGTAAAAAAGCTGAGTAACTGTAGCCTTTTGGAAATCTGTTAGCGGCGGCGAGGTTCCGGCCGGAACGCATGGCGTTATAGTCGTGCCGGGTGGAAGAGGCCCTTCACCCGCATCTGGCACACCAGACGGATTACTCGGATTAAATGGAAAATCGAATGCGCGATTTGGCGAACCCACCGCCTTGCCCATTGGGTCGACCCCGTTGGGGAGTTCCCGGTCAACACCTGCCTCGACCGCGTTTCCATCAGTTTCATTGTTACCGTCGGTGATCCATCCGAGGTTGTTGAAAGTATATGGAGGTTCGTTCCCTATGCGCGTTATCGAAGTTCTTGGTATCCGTGCACCTTGTGTCCCGGGCACCGGAGAAAGTGGTCCTGGCGTGATAGGGTTCGGGCTGTCAGCGACCGGGATCATTGCATTCGGATTCGCGAAAACATTGTAGGTCGCCGGCTGCGATTGATGGGCTCCGATATATTTCCGCCACAGCAGATCTCCCTTGGAGGCATCGACGATCACATAAAACGCGCTGTCCGGCAGCCAAAAGAGTACCTTCCATGCAGGAACTATTACACCCGGTTCGGTCGGGAAATAGACCTTCTCGGCGATCGTTGCCCAGTCGCCATTCCCAAATACCTTTTTCTTGTCCGTTGAAGCAGAAGGATCTGCAAGCTTTTCAAAACCCCGAAGCTCATGGCCGATGTATGATGCGGCATTCGGAAGAAGACTCGCCGCGTCTCCAAAATCCGAATTTGAAAAAGCGTCTGAAGGAACCGCCGTTAGGTTGTTAATGACCCGAACGATCTCGCCTTTTCGCGTGAAACCTGCCGTGATCGTGCCTTGAAAGACAGGAACCCCATCGATCTCCTGGCTAACCGTGGCAAACGACATCGCTCCTTCGGGATTCTGCTGTTCGCCGGAATTGTTGAGGGTCGCTGCAAATGTCTCATCCGATCCGAAAAGGTCCGGGTTTTGATCGATGAACCTGCGTAGCAGGTCGGATCGTTTTCCGCCAGAAGGCCGGGTAAGAAATGGGCTTCCAAGCCCGGCCTTGGTTGAGATAACCTCGGGCGACTGCAGCCGATCGCTATATTCCACAGCGAGCGCGGGGATGGACGCCTTCAGTCTGTTCTCACCGCGTACAAATCTATCCTTTATGTCTGCGATCTCGACAGCGGAACGCCCGGCCTCCGTCCTGAATTGATCAAGCTTGCCCCGATTCGCTTTGTCTGTCCTGATGTCGTAATTCGGAAAACTCTCGAAACGAGAGGTCTTGTTCGCCAGACCCCTTTCAGCATCGGATGATGCTTTCACACCAAAAATTCCGGGAAGTACTAATATTACTGAAACCAAAAAAAGAGAAATTAGCGTAACGAATGTAGCAATTATGGGGCTTTTCATTGATGTGTCCTTTTAAGTAATCACTTAACACAGGCAAGGCGTCAGGAGAAAGATGAAGGCTCAACTCCTTCGACACGCGGAATTGCGATAAACTACAATCTATCGCAACGAACATCTGTGCGCTTAATTATAGTGGTTTGTTCGATCTCTAAATAAACCGAATAAGTTTCCCTGTATTCTCGACCGAATCCGCAAATAAGTCAATAATTTTTAAATGGAGAAGACCGATCCACAGAGCAAAGATATTTTTGGCCCGGGCGGCCTGATCTCGCGTTTTCATGACAACTATGAACACCGCCAGGGGCAGATCGAGATGGCTGAACGTGTGGCCGAAGCCTTTGAGAAAAAAAGACATCTGATCGTTGAGGCCGGTACCGGAACGGGGAAAACTCTGGCATATCTCGTCCCCGCAATTGCCGCCGCTATAAAGCAAAAGAAGCGAATTGTTATTTCGACCGGTACAAAAAACCTTCAGGAACAACTGATGGAAAAGGACGTCCCGTTCCTGAAAAAGATACTGCCGACGAAGTTTACCGCAGAATATATGAAGGGCCGCGGGAATTATGCCTGCCTTTATCGTGTTCACAAGGCCGAAGATCAGCCGATCCTTGAAGGGCTTGATCAAATGGACCATTTTCGCTCAATTGCCGAATGGGTTCGTGAAACCAAGATCGGCGACCGTGCCGAGCTTGTCGATCTGCCGGAGAATCTTTCGTTCTGGAACAAGATAAATGCGAGGGGCGATATCTGTATCGGGCAAAAATGCCCCGATTTCGAACCGTGCTTCATTACAAAAATGCGTGCACGGGCAGACGATGCCGACATCGTTGTTGTGAACCATCACCTGTTCTTTGCCGACCTAAATGTGCGAGGCAATAAATTTGGCCGCGTGATCCCGGATTACGGTGCGGTGATATTTGACGAAGCTCACTTGATCGAAGACGTAGCATCGGACTACTTCGGTTTTCAGGTCTCGAATTTTCAAATAGATGAACTCGCCCGCGACACCGATAATCTGCCAATATTCGACGCTGTCGTCACCCGCGACCTAACCAAGCTCGCGGCGAAAGTCATCGGACTTGCGGAACAGTTCTGGGTCCGCTTTTCGCAGGCTAAGTTCGACGGACGTTTTCCATTGATGCCCGATGCCTTTTCGATCCGATCAAAGAACGGCGGAACTCAGCCGACACCGTTGGGTGAAACCCACGCTACTCTCGACAACGCGCTTGGCTCGCTTGAAAAAGCACTCGAGGGTTTCGCCGAGGAAATGCCCGAAGTTGAAAGCCTGTTGCGAAGAACGCGGCAGACAAGGTTCGATCTCGATTTTGTCGTGACGCAATCTGAAAAGAATTATGTTTACTGGATCGAGCGCCGGGGCCGCGGCATCTTTCTTCGTGCGTCGCCGGTCGATGTCTCTGAGCTATTACGCGAAAAGCTCTTTGAAAAGGTCGAGACGTGCATATTGACCTCGGCAACCCTTTCGGCCGGCGGCTCATTCAATTTTGTCCGCGAGCGGCTTGGGCTCGAGGCCGCGAACACGACCGGATTTGAAGCGCCGACATCTTTCGATTACGAAAAGCAATCGATCCTGTATCTACCAAAGGCGATGCCCGACCCACGCGTGAATGAATTCACCCAAATGGCTGCCGGCGAAATAATGAAAATATTGCAGGTGACGCGGGGCCATGCATTTGTTTTGTGTACCAGTAATTTTTCGATGAATGCCTTGTTCGAACTCGTCTCGAACCGGATAAATTACCCGTGCTTTGTGCAGGGATCAATGTCCAAGACCGGCCTGCTTGAACGCTTCCGCGAAACGCCGAATGCGGTTTTGTTCGCAACATCGAGTTTCTGGCAGGGTGTTGATGTGCAGGGCGATCAGCTTTCGTGCGTGATCATCGATAAGCTGCCGTTCGCCGTGCCGTCCGATCCGATCGTTGCGGCGCGTTCGCGATTCATTGATGAGAACGGCGGCCGATCGTTCACGGATTACAGTGTGCCGCAGGCGATCATCACATTAAAACAAGGCATTGGACGCTTGATCCGCAGCCGCACGGATCGTGGTGTGATCGCGATCTTAGACCCGCGGCTCCGCACAAAACCTTACGGCCGTAAATTCCTAGAAAGCCTCCCGCGGATGAAAATAACCAGCGATCTGGAGAATGTTGCCGAGATATTTGCACCCGCAAACGAGTAGTTCGTCGCTATTCCAAGAAACCTGCGATTTAACTCTTGTGCCCTGATTTCCTATACTCATGGAAGTAATGGTAATTCGGCAGAACGCACGGCACGCTCGAAAAACTTCTAATTTTAGCTATTTTCAATCAATAGCCGTTCTGTTTTTGTTTGCCGTTGTCACGGCGAGCGCCCAACAGAATGACAACACAACTACATCAGTATCCCCGACACCGGCTCCTACGCCGATCGCTGTCTCTGCCATAAATTCCGAGTCGGACCGAACGCTTTCACGCATCCGTGAGATCCAGGGCAACATTAATGACCTGCGCGTTCCCACGGCGATCGTGCCCGGATTGGAATCGATCGTTTCTGAGATAGAACAGCTTCGCGAAACACAGGCATCGGTCGCCGAAGGACCGACAAATCTTGAGGCGATCACATCGCGTGAGCGCGAATGGCAAACCGTCAAGAACCGTCTAGCGACTTGGCGAACTTCGTTGGATGAGCGAACTCGAACATTGGACGACCGAATTGCTGAGATCCGCGGATTGAGGGAACGCTGGGCGGAAGCGGTGTCAAAGCTCAAGGTCGGATCGGCAGACGAAGGCAATTCGAACCAGGCGGCCGACGGCTCAGCTAGCGCGGAAAATGTTCCGCCGGAAGTGATCGCACGGGCTGAGGAGATCGTTGCCGCACTGACCGATTTGGAAAAGGCGGCCGGCGAAAAGCGAGCCGAATTCCTTGCCGTCGGCGTCCGGATCTCCGAATTGGAATCGGATGTAGATGCCGAACTTTCTGACTCTAAGCGTTCGCGTGAACGTGAACTCGCAAATATCTTTTCTCAGGACAGCCGTCCGTTCTGGGATGAGAGCTGGGCGTCAGCGTTCAGCGGCGTAGGCAGCGAGATACGGCAAACCTTGACACGGCAGGTTACCGAGCTTTCAGCTTATGCCCGGCGTTCGCCCCAACGGTTCGTCGCTCACGGTGTGCTTTTGCTGACTTTGATCGGTGTTTTGTTTTGGACACGCCGCCGCATCGCGCCGCTGGTAGAAGATGAGCCAAAGCTGCAGCGTCCAGCCGCCTTTTTTCAGATGCCGATCGCTGCGGGACTGGTCCTTTCGATGATATTCATCGGCGTTCTTTATCCGCAGGCTCCGCGATTGTTGACGACATTGATCGGAGCCGCTGTGATCGTTCCCGGGATACTGATCCTTCGGCGAATAATCGAAAGCCCGCTCAATTATCTGCTTTACGGTTTATTGGGGCTGTATCTCGCTGACCGCTTACGGGACATTCTGCAGGAACTGCCGGTGGTGGCCAGGGCATTGTTTTCACTTGAGATGATCGCCGCATGCGCATTTCTAATCTGGTTCTATCGATCAAAGCGGGTCGAACGCAGTGTTGAGGCCGCGTCGTTTGGTTTATTCAAAACGGTCAGGCGATTCGTCCCGTTCGTGGCCGGTGTTTTGGGCATCGCTCTTGCGGCTAACCTTCTCGGGTTCGTCTCGCTGTCATACCTGATCGGCAACGGAGCCTTGCGTTCGGCGTATGCCGCGTTGTTGCTATATACGTTTGTTCAGATCTTGATCAGCGGTGTCGCGTTCCTGCTCCGAGTGTGGCCGCTCTCGCTTCTAAGCAGCGTCCGAAATAACCGCCTACGCGTCCGGACCACGATCACCCGCGGGCTGAACTGGCTTGCCATATTAGTTTGGGTGGTCATTGTCTTAGGCCTCTTTTCTATCCAGGACGTCGTATATGGTTTGGTCGCCGATGTTATCGGCTTCACGGTCAACATCGGCGAGATCAGTTTCAACATTGGCGATGTTCTGCTTTTCGTTTTGATGATCTGGGTCGCCGTTCTGATCTCGCGCTTCGTTCGCTTTGTGCTGGAAGAAGATGTGTTTCCGCGGATGGATCTCGGTGCGGGCGTTGCATACGCCATATCGTCGGTCATCCATTATCTCGTGCTGATCTCAGCATTCCTGATCGCGATCGCGGCGGTCGGGTTCGAGATCTCACGTTTTGCCATTGTCGCTGGTGCGGTCGGGCTCGGACTTGGCTTTGGACTTCAGAACATCATCAATAATTTCGTTTCGGGTCTGATCCTCCTTTTTGAACGCCCTGTAAAAGTCGGCGATACGGTGCAGATCGGTGAGCACATGGGTTCGCTCAAACGTATCGGCCTGCGTGCGAGCGTAGTTCGGAAAGTCGATGGGTCGGATGTGATCGTCCCCAATAGTCATTTGATCTCAGAAGAGGTTATAAATTGGACGATGATGGATGAACGGCGCCGCATCGATATCCCGGTTGGCGTTGCATATGGAACTGATCCGAAACGCGTGTTGGATCTGCTTGCAGACGTCCCTCGCGGCAACGAAATGATAATGACCGAACCGGCACCGCGGGCACTGTTCATTGGGCTCGGCGAAAGCTCGCTCGATTTCGAACTGCGCTTCTGGACCGACGACACCGACGGCTGGGTCGCCCTCCGCAGCGATATGGTAACCGAAGTCTACAACCGCCTGACCGCTGCCAACATCGAGATCCCATTCCCGCAAAGGGATCTAAACATTCGAACAGTAAGTGATGAGATCGCCAAACAGTTCGAAAACAAGTCGATGAATAGGCCCGAAAGCAGCGAGCAGTAGAAATTCATCCGCCTTAAAATGAAAGAGACTGCCTGAATAGATCAGACAGCCTCTTTGCGTCGTAAGAGGTCAAAGGGCCTTAACTTACTGCTTGTTTGCTACAAGCGAAAGTCCGGTTATTTCGTCCACAACGTTTATCGTCTGCATTTCGAAGGTATAACCCTTTGAACTCGCCCCTAAAAGGTAGGTTCGTCCTGCCTGAACCCCGTTGATCGTAAAGAAACCGAATGACGATGTTCTTACATTCAGCGGAGCTCCTGAGCTGTCGGTCATGGTTACGATCGCATTCGGAATGCCATTCCCGAACGCATTCGTAACCCGCCCCGACACCGAAACCGCCGCCGACGTCGTTCCTAAGATGTTAACCTGGCCATTGTTCCAAGTGGTCGGAACCTCTTCATTAGCCAGATCACTCACGAACTGGAACGTTGGTGTGCTCGAGAAAGTCAGCGGAGTCGGTCCAATTGGTGCCAAGGCATTAACCTGGAAAGTGATCCGAACAATATCAATACTTCCGGTTCCGAACGGGTTTGGTCCAGAATCCACGACCATTCCAATTCGTCCTGAAGCGACCTGAGTAGCGTTGACTGTTAGACCTGTACCGCCCGGCATTCCCGGAGCAAGTGCGACCGTTGGTGACGAGAGTACCGCTGGATCAAAGACCACCGTGAATTGAACACCGTTCTCATCGCCCTGTAGATCCATACGGATCGGCACAATAACACTGAAGCCGGGTGTTCCGGTTTGAGACACAATATTCACGGTCGCTGAGCCCATCGATGAGTCTTTCAGAACATTGAACTCGGACGCTGCTTTAAGGTCTGCCTGTAGTGAACCGAATGGGGAGAATGGCCCCCCGGCCGGATTCGGTGTGCCTGAACCGGCAGCGTAAGCTCGCGTTTGATTCACGTCTCCAGTATTGATCGGTCCGCCGCCTCCACGGGTTGAGGATGGTGCACAATCTGCCCGCTGATATTCATTGAAGAGCAGATTCGGGGTGATAAGTCCGGCCGCAAAGTCTCGCATGCGGTTGACGTCATTAACCAATATCACACCGTTTCCTGTCGGTGCGCCGGCGACATCGCATTCGATGCCGACCGCGAATACGACAGTGCCTGCCGTGTATCTTGTTGCGAGCGGATTCGTTAACTCATCGCTCGTCGATAGCGGTGTGGGTGTATCGGAGAACGACAACGGGGTATTCGAAACCGTGACGCTTAACGGGATCGAGAATGTCACCAACACTAGTTCCTGCGTTCCGGCAGTCATTACCGCTGCCGGTTCGACCAGGATCCCGAGTTTGCCGGGTGTGCCATTATTTAGTGTCAAACTGCAGGAGCCTGCACCGGAACCACAAGCTACTGTCGGACCGGTCAAATGTGCCATGTTGTAATCGATCGTGAACGAAAAGTCGCGTTCGTTGCCTTGGCTTTCGACCAGAATTGGAACGATAACGTTCGTTCCCGGAGTACCATAGCTTGTCTGCGGGCGAATCTCGCGTGGAATTTCATCCGGCTGATAAGCGATGAAGTTCACATTTGAGGCGTTCGAAGTCAACGTGTCGAAGTTTCGACTGTTAGCATCGAACACGCGTCCCGTACAGCCCGGGTTTACCGGACAGGATGGTGTTATCAGATAACTTCCACCTGACGGCAAGCCAACATTGAATGTGTAATTTCCACTTGCATCAGTCGTTGTCGTCTGAGAGACCGAACCTGCCAAGGTAACCGTTACATTCGGTAGTCCGATGAATCCAGGATCGAGGAAATCCTGCACATTTCCGCTGATCGAGACGAACGAGCCGCTGTCGGCAATTTCGCCTACTGCGGTTCCGGTGCCGATCGTTGCAACCGTCGGGTTCGAAAGGTTGATCGCAAAGTTCTCGGTCGGTTCCGGAGTTAGGTCTGCCAGCGTTGCGACGTTTATGTTTTGCGAAAGCGTCAGGGTGTTCGCCGGGAAGGTGATCGTTCCTGATGTTGCCACATAGTCGCAGCTTGCTGATGGGCCGGGGCAGCCGGTCGTGGTCGCCGTGCCGTCCGCCGTTGCGTAATCGACGGTAACCGCAAAGGCCGAGGGGCCTGAAAGCGTTACGGTGAAAACGTTTGGCGTCGGGCCGGTCTCAGAACCGGTCGAGGTCGTCGAAATAGATACGGTTGGCAGTGCCTCGTCGTTTAGGATCGTGCCGGTCGCCGTTGGTGTTCCGATCACAGAATTGACAGCATCAGTGATGGTCGCCGTAAATGTTTCGTCGTTCTCGTAGACGTTGTCGTCATTGATCGTTACCGGGACATTTACCGAAAGCTGTCCGGCCGGGATCGTAACGGTCTGGTTGACGACCGCTGCATAATCGTTGTCAGCCGTTGTCGCCGAACCGTCCGACGTGTTGAACGTGACCGTTGTTGGCAACTGGCTTACCTGGTCGATCGAAACGGCAAACACTGCCGGACCCGCATTCTCAGCAACAGGAGTGGCATCCGCGATCGATACCGTCGGCGGAGTCGGTTCGAAATCATAGGTCGTGTTCGAACTATCGACACCGAAAACGAAGTCATCGATGTTTCCGTCAAAGTTGACCCACGGATTGCCGAAGCCGCCTTGCCCAACATTAAACATGATGCCGTGGCGAGCCGCTGCTGGCGAACCACCTGCTGCATCAATAATCCTTGCGTTCGGATAGAGGTTCAGGATCTGCTGGAATGTCTGACATCCGGCTCCCGCAGTCCCCGCCGTGCAGAGGCCTCCCGGAATCGAATAAAAGAAACTTGGGTCCGCGAACCACCAGCGGCCGGCCCTAGCATTCCAGGTTTGCCATTGTCCTGTGAGTGTCGTTCCCGAATAAACGGGTTCGTAAACCATTGTCACAGTTTGCGATGTCACACCAGTTAGCGTCACTCGTAATCGAAGACTCGGTGCTACGGATGAACCGGCAACTCTTGACGTGATGTATGTGCTGTAGGACAGCTCGGTGATCGAGGACAACGGAATTCCGAGTGTTGGAACCTGTCTTGATATCCAAGCCCGTCCGCCGGTTGACGGAGCAGTTCCCGGGCCAGTGATCATCCGGGCGCTTCCTATCTGAAGCGGAGGCGTTCCCGGGCCGGTAACAAAGCTCGAATTGCCGGTCGAAGCATTTGCCCGTACCCAGCTCTGCAGATTGGCCGGTGAAACGACCACATTGGAATTAACAACAGTGAACACGGTCGTGTCAGTGCTGGTTGCCGAGTTGGTATTACCAGCAGCATCAAGCACCGCACCTGCGACCACTGTAGCTACAACATTACCGGATCCGTTCATTCCCGTAACTGAGACTACATAAGGCCCGCTTCCGCTTCCACTAACGACCGCCACGAGCGTGCCGCCTGTTGTGGATGCTGAAAGATCGATGTCAGCCGCAGCGAAGTCCGTGACGGGCTCGCTGAAGTTGACCGTAAAGGTTACAGGCGAGGTGCTTGAAGCCGGCAGATCAGCCGTAAGCGTCGGCACCGGAGCAACGTTGTCAAATCCGACCGAAGCCGTGTTTGACGCCGTGTTCGGTGCACTGCTGGTCGAACCTTGAGCGGCAGCGGCCGGCACTGAAACGTCCAGGGTTCCAGTTCCGTTTGCGCCCGTGATCGTAACGGTGTACGTGTCTGCGTCGATCGCGGTCATGCTTGCAGTTCCGCCGACGCTGCCGCCGACGATCACGTCCGTTCCTGCGTTATCGAATCCGGTTACCGGCTCGCTAAATTGGACCGTAAAGTTAACCGCAGCAGAATTGGTCGGATCTGGCCCGGTATAGCTGACCGTAACGGTCGGAATGCTTGGTTCGAAATCGAATGTTGAATTCTCGCTGCTGACGCCAACGATGAAATTATCTACATTCGAATTGCTGTTGGGCTCAACGCGGAACAGTAAGAACCCAAGCGTAGAGTGAATTCCGATATTCGGATGAGCCGCAAGAAGCTGTGCACGAGTACATGGGGCCGACAGCGTACAGGGTGACAGGCTTGAGTACAGCGGCGAAATTCCCCACGTACCTTGAAGCGCGTCCCATTGCTGCCAACCGTGCGCGACTGGTGTTGGCGGAACATAAACCATACGGCCCTGATAGCTGACATCACTGTCTGTCAGATCAAGATCGACATTAAATTGAAGCGTCGGCACTGATGAAGTCCCGCCTACGAAATAACTTTCATAGGTCAGATTTGTGATCTGGTCGAACCGCGTGCCGTTAAAGGCGACCGTGCCCAGTGCAAGCCTGCTGTTCGGAGGTGCAGCACCTGTTTGTATCCGAGCGCTGCCGACTTGTAAGGGAGGCGTACCCGGCCCATACACAAAATCATACGTCGTCAAGACCGTATTGGTGTCGTCGTTGTAATACGCCCATTCATTTGCCGCTGCGTTCGACGGCAGCAGAACAACGTCCGTATTATCAACAGTAAAGTCGATCGAATCGCTTCCGGGCGAGGCCGGTGTCGAAGCCGTATTCGGGTTTGATGCCGTGTCTATTACCGCTCCTGCCGGGACGCTGATCACGACGTTTCCGCTCGTGCTCATTCCGCTGACCTGAACTGTGTAGCTCAAAGGTCCGACTGGCGTTACAGTCGCGGCCAAGAAGCCGCCGGTCGTGCTGCCCGCGAACGAAATGTCGCTGGCATCAAAACCTGTTACCGTTTCGCTGAAGGTTGCCGTAAAGGAAACGGGCGCCGTGCTCGATGTCGGTCCCGCACGAAGGATGGTCACGGTCGGAGAAATTCCATCGTATGTGACCGTAATTTGGTTTGAGGCAAGATTGCCATTCGCAGCCGCATCCTGCGCGACTCCAGCTAAGATCTCGACACCGACCGGGCCGCTTGTCGTAGCGTTAATGTCAAACGTGTAATTTGCACCACTGCCTGCGAAGTTTGCGACCGTTCCATTTGTAACGGAAACATCGCCGCTAACAAAACCGCTTACGGGTTCTGAGAACGTTACTGAGAACTGCAGCGTGGTATTCGTTGGGTCAACGCCAAGATAGGTCAGCGTCGTTGTCGGAGCCGTCGTGTCGAGGATAGTAATATCATCCGACGAAGATGCTGAATCGATATTCGCTGAAACGGTCTCGATCTGATTGCCGTTAACAGGTCCTACCGTTGCCGTAAAGGTCGTCGAGCCGACCAACAAACCGGCCGCAGTAACGCCGCCGCCCGGCAAGATCGAACCATTTGTGCCCGGACCAACCGAAAAGGTAAACGGAATTCCGTCGATGACGCTTGGAGTTCCGGGCAATAAGAACGTGTCCTGCAAGTCCGAGTTAATTCTCAAACTTCCACCGGTAACCGTAGAATTTCCGCTGTAGTTCAGCGAATCGGGAGTAGCCGTGATGCCCGTCACCTGTAGCCACGGATCAGCATCGATCAGTCCGACCCCGGTTCCGCCGGTCGTATCACATCCAACACCACCGAGCGGCCCGCCATTGCATCCCCAGAAATTGTTCTCTGCATCAACTGCGCTGTCAGATGCATTCTCAAGCCCTACAGTATTACCGGAAATTCGATTAAAATTAACATCCAGGTTCGCAAGGGTGACGATACCTGAATATTCGTTGAAATAAATTCCATTGGTGGCAGAACCGGTGATCGAATTGCTTTGCACCGAAACCGTGTTTGTGTTCTGAGGCCAAGCCGCCACACCAAATCCATTATTCGAAATAAAGTTTTCGCGTATCTCCGCATTTATACCATCGGCGATCACACCATATTGGCCATTTGTGATGGTGTTCCTGGCTACCGTGAATGGGCCGCTGTTTGTTGTATTGAAGAAGTGGTAAACCGATACATCGTTATTCGAAAGGATGCTGTCTGTAATACTTACCAATCCGGCATCAAATACCAGAATGCCCGTGGAAACCCACTGTATGGCCGGCGGAGGCGGAGGTAAATAAGCATTTCCGGTGACGGTCGAATTTGTAATTGCTGCATTAGCCCCGGCTGCGATCTGTATGCCGTTTTGAGCAATTAGAGGTGTTGGCCCAACGCCATTTACTGTAGTGTTATTTAATGTAGCTGAAGAACCAGCAAGTCCAACAACAATACCGTTCTTTTGATAATTTTCGACGACGACATTATTCGTGATCAGTTCACCGATGTTGTTATATGCGGCTCTGCCGACCCCGATCGCTGTCCCGTCTTGAACCCCATCCAATCCTCCGGACTTCCAAATAGTCGCAACCCTGCCGTCTTCGAAGTCAAGAGTTCCATTTTCCGCGATAAATATCCCGTAGGTAGAGGTCGGATTTCCCGGACCTGGTGGCATAAAAGGAACGGGGCCTGCTACAGTCAGATCCTCCATCGTTACATATGAATTCGATCTGATCTCGACGATCGAAAAGGTATTTTGAACTCCGGATATGGTGCTTGCCGAGAGCGTTGCCGGCGATTGTATAAATGTTACGCCCGTTCCGGCACCCACGATCTGCACACATTTATTGACAACTATTTGTTCGGTATACGTTCCGGCTGCGAGACCTATCGTATCTCCGCCAAGAGGGTTCGCGGCGTTGATCGCTGTCTGGATCGAACCGCCCAGCGGCACGTTTATGGTCACGCCGGTCGTTGTGCAGGGAAGTGCAGAATCAATATTCTCATCAAACAGTCCCTTTTCCGATATCTCGCCTTCGAACATCGGGCTTGGCTGCGGGCGGTCCGGATCTTTACTGCCCGGATCAACGAACAGCGAAAGTAAATACTGCCCAACGCCGTAAAGAGCGTTCGAGCCGACTGATGGGGCGGCCAAAACTCTTACGTTCGAACCGATAAGGAAGAATCCGCCGATGATAAAGAAGCCGATCGCTAATTTGATACGACGGTGCTTGGAGAATATTGTTGACTGCATATTTTTGTTTTGGTTGCTTTTGTGTGGAGCACCACCGCTTTTGGTGGCAGCAGGTCGTGAAAGTAGATGTCTTTGGTTAAAGAGAGATCCGATTTCTTTTCGGCATTAGGGATATCCGGAAATAAACCGGAAAGAATTCAATTTGGCCGATTTCATTTAGAAGCCGAGATGTTTCATCGAGGCCCGTAAAGCATTCCCGGAGAGGGCCATCAATGGAACAAACTCCAGCATTCATTCAGAAGTTACTGCTTAACTTTTTTACGTTCGATTGTTTTAAGAAGGATACCTTCCGTAGAGTAAAGTTTGTAAGGTTCGGTTAAAAAATAACTTTTAGCAGATTTTCTACCATAAAAGATTATGCTCGAAATCTAGCCTAATTACAAGAGCTTTTTCATTATAACGACTAAGGCCATTTTTTCCAGAAAAATTTCGATATTTTCCTTTTCTACTATTCTTGCTTAGGCGGATAATCTTTGCCCGCGTGATCAATTTCGCCGCGGATGCGGAAAATGGAGTCATTGGATTATAATTTCTGGTGATGGAATCATTTTTTGAGGTAATGATCGAGCGGGATTTTTCTTCGGCGCATCAGCTGCGCGGGTATAAGGGGAAGTGTGAGAATTTGCACGGGCACAATTATAAGGTGGAAATTTACGCTCGCGGCGAGGAAGTCAATAATATCGGGCTACTGATCGATTTCGGCGACCTGAAAAAGGCCGCGGACGAGATCGTCGGCTATCTCGATCACCGGAATCTGAACGAATTGCCACCTTTTGATGAAGAATTGAACCCTTCGGCCGAGAACATCGCCCGTTATTTTGTCGAATATCTGAATTCCCGCGTAGGCGATGAGCGTGTCCGCGTTTACAAGGTCCGCTGCTTCGAGACCCCGACCAGCGTCGCGACATATCAGCTCGCTTGATCAAACTCACACTTTCAGACGCAGGACGTCGTTGATGCCGACGGAGTCGCCGTAGGGGAAGACGATTGTACCGACGCGTTCGAAGCCGTATTTGGAATAAAAACCGAGGGCGCGGGTGTTTTCCTGCCAGACGCCGAGCCAGAGATATTCAAACCCGAGTTCACGCGTCCTCGCCATGGCAAATTTCACCAGTTCATCGCCGACGCCCTGCCGCCAAAAGCGTTCGACGACGTAAATTCTTTTCAGTTCCAGCGAGATCGCCGTGTCGATGCCCTCGGCCTCGGTCCCGCGGACGAGTTTTATATAGCCGACGGCCTTTTCCGCGCGATACGCGATGTAAAATTCGTTTCCAGGATCGGCAATTTCCGCCGCGATCTGCTCCACGGCGAACGAATCGACGATATAATTCGCGATATCTATCGGCGTGTCCTGCTCAAAATACGCCTCATAGAACGTAACCGTCGCCAGCACGCTCAAAACGCCCGCCTCCGCCGCCCCGGCCTTTAATATCGTGGTGTCCATCGGCTATTTTCTGAGCGTAATGTTCATCTCCGGCGACATTCTGCCGACGTCTTTGTTCTTTTTCATGAAGATTCCCCGAACATAACCGGCTTCGACGGTAACATTCTCAGGCAATTTCATTTTGATCGTTGCCGGCATCGTTGTTAGAAAGCCGATCGTCCGCCATTCGCGCTCGGTGCCGGCCGGCGAATATTCCAGCCGCAACGCGTCCATTGTTCTCATCACGCAGCGAACGTGCAATTCGGTTCCATTTCGCACATCCAGCTGCAATTTCGGGGAAATTTCTGCCAATTGCATCTGCGAAGGCGACGGCGGTAGTATCTCAAGATCCGCGCCCGCAGCTCGTGTATATCCCGGAGATACTTTTATGATCGCGACGTATTTCCGAAGCTCCGCGATCAGCCCATACGTCATTCCGGGCGGCGGCGCGCCGATAAAAAATGAAGGCGGCTCGTCCGCGGTTTGGCCGATCTTTCGTCGATCATCCATTACCGAACGCCGCCAGGCGACCAAAGCTTTCATTGAATTCTCGGCATTAAAAGTTATTTGATACGCATACACAAATGCGTCGCAAATTTCCTTGATCCGGTCGGTTTGTGCGACCGTTAGCCCAAACTGAGTCGCGTAATTATCGATCTTTCCTCTGATATTCCGACAAACGTTCGCCCTTCCGGCAAGATCGTAAGGCAACCAGTCGTTTTTTAGCCGCATATTTGTATTTTTGCTGTAAAATAAGGTAATTCGATAACCGTCTCCGGCATTTTCCGGATAGTTTATCTCATATTTTTTATGGATAAAGCAAGAAAATTCGTAGATGGAGCTATCAAACGTGCGGATGACACCATACAATACGAGGATTTCAATTGGTAATGTCTGGGTGTGGTTGGTTATTCTACAGATGTTAGGTCATCAGCCACAGATGGAAATGTATATGCAATAGAATCTGTTCTGCAATGCACAGATGGAAACTGGTAAGTACTAGATGTGATCCTGGAATGCACGGATGGAGTACTACAATCCATCAACAAACTGCCTTCTACAGTTGAATAAGTGTCAGTTGCCCGTGTGTAAGCAAGGGCTCGGTCATCCAATGAGCCCTTACTAACGTGCGGGCGACGAACAGAAGCGTGCGATCTGGCACTTTGGTCGTCCGGTTTTAGGAAACAAATGCGTTAGAGGGGGCGTATGCTAAAATGTACTTAAAAGTTACCAAAATAACCGAAATTTTTAGATTTAGGAGTCGAATATGTCCTCAATTTTCCGAACGAGCGTCTCGTTTTTGTTGATCTTTGCCATATTTTTCGGGCCGTTGGCCGTTTCAAATTCATTTGCACAGCAGGCACAGGCGTCTGCGGTGCCGAAGATCGAATTCGAGAAATATACTTTGCCGAACGGCTTGCAGGTAATTCTGCACGTTGACCGCAAATTGCCGGTCGTGCATGTAAATCAATGGTTTTACGTCGGTTCGGCGAACGAAAGGCCGGGCCGCAGCGGCTTTGCACACCTTTTTGAACATATGATGTTCCAGGGTTCGAAGAACGCGAAGGGCGAATATTTCTCGTTCGTCGAAGCGGCCGGTGCGAACCTGATGGAAGGCGGCGTGAACGGCACGACGAACCAGGACCGGACCAATTATTTTGCGACCGTGCCTTCCGGGAATCTCGAAAATCTGCTGTGGCTTGAGGCCGACCGGCTGGCGACGCTGCCCGAAGCGTTGACGAAAGAAGCGCTCGACAACCAGATAATGGTCGTCCGCAATGAGCGGAGGCAGGGGCTCGAAAATCAGCC
>CAZXTS010000024.1:0-23090 GCA_964643745.1 uncultured Chloracidobacterium sp. | reverse complement strand
CCTGCCCGAAGGCGGCTCGCTTGAAGATGTTTCGATCAAGCAACCGATCTTTGTACTGGAACCTTCGGGCCGTTATCGTGCGAGCGCCGACATGAGCATTGGCGGCGGTATTATTGGGAGTGTTCCCCTCGGTTCGGCAATGGCGAATGTTGATGTCAATAATGACCGCGTGGCCCTTCAAAACCTTGACGCAAATGTGATGGACGGCCGGATGAATGGAATTGCGGAGATAGGCCTGCGACCTGGGGTTACCTCTACTTTTAACGGGCAGTTCGAGGATCTTGACCTTTCAAAGGTGATAGCAACGCAAGCCGGACGCTTGATCCCATTTGAGGGCCGGACAAACGGACGCGTCGATCTTTCACTTGACGGTACGGATTATTCCACGACATCCGGGACGATAACCGCAACCGTCACCGCATCGGCAGATGATGCCTCGGGGGGAAGCATTCCGCTAAACGGTGACATTGCGTTGCGAGCCCAGAACGGGATGTTCAATGTTGAGCAGGGTGAGCTGACCACTCAAAGATCGACGCTCAACACCACCGGCCGATTTGATCTGCGCGGGACCGACTCTGATCTGACGGTGCAAGTGCGTTCGAATGATGCAGATGAGATCTATCGGATCTTTAGGATCCTCGGAGTTTCGCCGGATATCGAGCGACAGCTCGACGATCTACAGGTCAGCGTTGCCGGCGATCTTGCCTTCGACGCAAGTTTGCAGGGAAACATCGCTGATCCGTTAGTTGCCGGCGCCGGTTCTGTTGCATCGGTTTCACTTCGCGGGCGTGAGATCGGATCGCTTAGCTCGAATATTGCGTTCAGTGCCGAAGGCACTCGGTTTACGAACGGATCCTTGCGCGAACCCGGGAACCGCACCGGACAGGTCGAATTCGACGTAAACATTCCTGCCGCCGGGCAAAACAATGTGAGCGTCAACGCAAAACTTATCGGTGTCGATGCTGGAAGCCTGATTGCCGCCATTCCTGCTGAACTGCCCGGCCGCGTGCGGGAATTCACCGGGATCACTTCAGGAACTGTTGATCTGCGAGGCCTGCCTGACGCGGCTGAGGGCTCTGTCGAACTTCGATCTCAAAAAGGAAGTATAGCCGGAGAGCCGTTCGATCAATTTGAGCTCGCTGCCGATCTATCCGGGACACGCATCGACATAAAGAATGCCGCCATCAAGGCCGGGAACGGCGACCTCGCAGCAACAGGTTACTACGACCGGGCATCGTCAGAATTTGATCTCGACGTTCGCGGACGTTCGATCCCGTTACAATTGGCAGCATCGCTTCTGCCGGAGAGCTCGGTGATCCCAACCTTTGGAGGCGAAGCAGAACTAACCGCCAAAGCGACCGGGGTTTACGATCGGGCATCGTCGTACTCGATAAGTTTTGAAGGGCAGGCACGCGACGTCACTCTCAACGAAACACCGTTTGGCTTAGTCGACTTTCGCGGAACTACTGAAAACCAGGTGCTGAGGGCACGGCTTGAGGCGATGCTGGAGGATAGGCCGCAGACAATCAACGCAACGCTAATTCTTAACAATGACTACCTGCCCTTTACGGTCGAAAGCACAATGGACAACAGTCCGCTTCGTCCATTCTTTGCCTTGATACCCCAACTCCGTGGAATTTCTATCAGCGGAACGGGTACTGGCAGGATCGAATTTGGCGGGAACCTTTCTCGCCAACTTCCAAATGGCGAAAGAGAGTTTTCCACCGCGGGCCTTTCCGGTTCGGCGATCTTTCAGCAGATCAATCTGCAAATACAGGACACTCCGCTAAACTCGACCGAGCCGGTTGTTGTACGCTTTGATCCAAATCAGATAGTCTTCGAGGCCGCAAGATTTGCCGGAGGCGGCTCAAACGTATTTATTGCCGGAACCAAGGCATTGTCGGACGACGCGGTAAACGACTTGACGATCAACGGGCGTATAAATCTGGCACTGCTGAACGTGATCCCGTCGGTTGCCGCGACAGATACATTCTTCGGAGGGATCGCAGAGCTTGCTGTACGATTGACCGGACCGAATCGCACCGCCCGGTTGACCGGTACCGGCACCACCGAAAGCGCATCTATCGCCGCCTTTATTGGTTCTGACAGGCTTTCGTTCGATCGGGTTAAGTCGAGGGTGCTTTTTTCAAGTAATCAGGCACAGATCGAATTCGCTGAGGGATTTCTTGGCGGCGGCCGGTTCACTGCAAACGGCGGCATACTCCTAACTGATAGGCTTCAAATCGATTCGTATCGTGTAGGTCTAATAGGAACCAATATTACTGTCCCCCTGCCGGACAACTTCATTACGACCGGCGACGCCCGGCTCGAACTGACTGGCCGGCGAATCGGACAATCACTTCTAAATCGTATCGCCGGCTCGATAATCGCCCGGCGAAGTCTCTACACACAGGACATTGATCTGGCCAACATAGTTGGCGGCCGACGTGAAGCGTCGATCTCCGGCGGAGGAACAGGGTCAATTATTCCTACATTATTTGATCTAACGATAGAAGGTCGTGATGCGTTGGTTATACGCAATAATATCGCTGATCTAACTGCCTCAGCGTCTCTTCGGCTTACCGGCACTTCGGCGAACCCTCAGATCTCGGGACGTATAGTCGCGACCGAGGGCACGGTTTTCTTCAGAAAAGACAGATACGAAGTTCAGCGTGGAGTTTTAGAATTTCCGCCGAACACGTCGATCGATCCGATCATAAACTTGATAGCCGAAACTGAGATAAATGGTTTCCAGGTCTTCGTTAATCTCTCCGGGCCGCTTACAGATACTGAGCTCCTGTCGGCAACAGTCCGGTCAAGCCCGGCACTGCCAGACGCCGACGTTATCTCGCTTATCACGACCGGAAGTTTGGCGAACACTGAATCCGGTATTCCGACGTTAGCATCGACCGGAATAAACACTGCGGCCGAGGTGCTGACCGATGCGATAATTAGTAATCCGGCGCGGCGTGCAACGGATAGGCTCTTTGGGCTGAATGTTTTCGAGATAGATCCGATAATTTCCGGCGACCGTATAAATCCGACGGCTCGCCTTACAGTTGGTCGCCAGATAAATAATAATCTTCGTGTTGCATATGCGACCAATCTCTCGCAGGACCAAAATCAGGTTCTTGCGCTGGAATATCGCGTCTCAAACCGGCTGTCGGTCGTAGCGCAGTATGAACAGCGATCGTTGAGCAATGTTACGCGTAACAAGGATAATTTTAGTTTTGAGGTAAGGTTTAGGAAGAGATTTTAAACCAATACCATTGGCCGCGGTGCCGCGGCGTGTGTTTTGTGGCAATTATCAATAAGGTTTCATTCGAATCGATCGGTATTCCTACGGAGCAGCTCAGCCGCTCTACTGCGGTACTTTTTCTTCGCAAACGATTTCCGTTCCTTGTTTTTATACTTCATTTTTGCTTCATCGGGGCCATCGCTCAGGCTCAGTTTGAGGGAAAAATGATCTCCTCTGTTACGGTCATCTTTGAAAACGTGCCTGGGACGGAACCTCCGGAGGCTTTGAAGTCGATCGCTCGTGATTCCGTTGGAGATCGATTTGCTGCCGTACGCATTCGAAACGCGATCGAGGCCCTGCACGATACCAGATTGGTCGGGAAGATAGAGGTGAAAGCAGAGCTAGCCGCAGGCGATCAGGTCAGGCTTATATTCGCTGTTCAGCCGGTTCCTCAGGTTCGCCGCGTCTCGGTGCGTGTGGTTCCTTCGGCTTTGACTCAGGTGACCGAACAAGAATTACTTCTTAGAACGACGGTGGTTCGAACCGGCATACCAGTTTCTGAGGCTGATCTAAGGAATAGCGCGAACAACATCGTAGAATATCTGAGAAATCGGGGTTTCTTTAGGGCAGAAGCCGAGATCTTGCAGGAGACCATCCCCGGTTCTCTCGACCGCGCGATCGTTTTTCAGGTTACACCGGGCGACAGGGCGACGATCCAAACTTTCAATATCAACATATCAGGTGCTGATATGTCGGGAATCGAACGCCAGATCAAGTTACGGGAAGGAACACCCTACTCACGCGAGCAACTTCTCGCGGATGAGGAAAGGATCCGTGATTTTTTGCGCGAAAAAAATCTTCTTGCACCGAGGTTGAACGAGCCGCGGATCGTATTTGACAGTGAGACGAATCGCATTAACATCGATATCTCCGGTGAGGCGGGGCCGATAGTCGAAGTCGAAGTCATCGGCGAAAACGTGAGGGTCGGGAATTCGACACAACGAAGGCTGTTGCCGATCCGGCGAGACGGGACCCTGGAATATGCGGCGATCATTGAAGGGGAACGAAGGCTTGAGAATCATTTGCAGGAACAAGGCTATTTTTTCGCGGACGTAACGGTCGAATGTTCGGTTGATCCTCCGATCCTTGATTATGACGGTTCGCCAATTCCAAACGATACACCATTTATTTGTTCTTCGCTCGGATCAACCGATCTGACGGGTCGCAAGGTGGCTGTACGCTATCTTGTCGATCCCGACCGGCGTCTCAAGTTGGTCGAACTCCGTATCCGCGGTACCGACCTGTTCACTGCCGACGAGATCTCAAGCGTGCTTGAATCGCAGACTGCGAATATCTTGGGCATTATTCCGCTGTTCGGATATGGTCGCGGCTACACAAGCGACCGGATCTTGCAAGACGATGTTTCGACGATCCGTTCGTTGCTTCGCGAACTCGGGTATCGGGATGCGACAGTTAGGTCAGTTTTGGGTGCATCGGTCGACGGTGAGAGTTTAATAGTGACATTTGTTGTCGAGGAGGGTAACCCGACCAAGATAAGCAACGTAGAGATAACCGGGAATTCGGCGTTCACTGATGATGAGCTTGCGGAAGTACTTCCATCACTGGCCGGAGAAAATTTTTCAAACGCAAAGATCAGAAGCGGCCAACGCCGTCTCGCCGAGTTCTATTCGTCGCGCGGATACTTTGATGCATCGGTCAGTTTTTCTATCGACGAGGTCAGCTCGGATACCGATCCGGACGCACCACGGCTCAGAGTGACGTATAACGTCCAAAATGAAGGCCAGCCTGTTTTTGTTGATCGGGTTCTTATTAGTGGTAACGTGCGGACGAAGGCAAGTGCCGTGCTTCGGGCTCTAACATTCGAATCCGGAGAGATGCTCAAAGCTCCGGATATCTATCTTAGCGAGCAGAACCTTTATTCAACCGATGCATTCGACCGTGTGGATATCCAACCGCAAGCACTCCGTGATCGGCCGGACGGGGGCCGGTTGACGGATGTTATCGTCGATGTAACTGAACAGGCACCGCGGCTTCTAACCTACGGCGGCGGCTTCTCCACAGATCTCGGATTGAGTGGCTTTGTCGATCTGAGGCACTTTAATCTCTTCGGCAACTTATGGCAGGGCGGAGCCCGGCTTAGAATGAGCCAGCGTCAACAGATCGCGCAGATCGACTTCGTTAATCCGAGGTTCATTCGCGATGGGCGAGATCGGTATGCCCCGCTCACGATCTCAGCTCAGTATCAGCGGGATTCGACCGTGACAAGGTTTTTCAGGTCCGCGTTCGATCGCGGAACGTTCGGAGTAGTTCAACGTCTGGACGAAAAGGGCAACCCTATCGATGAATTTGGGGCCAATACCGGAAGTCCGACCCTTAACAGATTTACGCTTTCAGCCGAGACCAATCGAACGATCAGTAAAAGCGACCGAAGCATTCTTTTCGTAAGATATCGTTTTGAGGACGTACGAATTTTCAACGTAGAAAGCCTGTTGATACGCGAGCTTCTGCTACCCGATGCACGAGTCCGTATCTCTGGCTTTGGAGCGACCTTTGTACGAGACACACGTAAAAATTGCTCTATCAAATATACAATCCTTGACATTATTGCTCGCGGCGAAGCCGGTGAGCCATGCCGATATAGTTCGAGCGATCCGACCGACGGTGATTATTTGACGGTCGAATACAACGGCTCTCTGCCGCAGCTAGGCGCAAATGTCGGATTCAACAAGTTTCAGGCATCATACAATTTTTATCGAAGATTTCCGGCGGTTCCGGGATTGCGCGATGCTGTTTTCGCGGCTCGCGGGTTAATTGGTGTGGCCAGCGTGTTCAAGCGGACGAATGAGTTTCCTTCCGATACCTATCCAGGACTTCAGAATCTTCTACCGATCAGTGAGCGATTCTTTGCCGGCGGCTCTAACACACTTCGCGGTTTCGAGTTCGAATCAGCCGGACCGAGGGTTGTGATCATACCGCAAGGAACGTTTCGTGATCAGGACGGAGAACCAGTATTCCTTGATCCGTTCACTATCCCGTTCGGCGGGAACGCAATAGCAGTAACGAACCTTGAACTCAGAATACCTTTAACGGAAAGCGTCCGGGCCGTTCCCTTTTACGACGGAGGAAACGTATTCCTCCGGGCTGGCGATATCTTTAAGCCGCCCAGCGTGCCGGACGACGATAAATTTCGTCAAAATCAACGTGCACTATGGACACATACCGTCGGGCTTGGTTTCCGTCTGAAAACGCCGGTCGGCGGAGAATTCGGTGTTGATTTCGGTTACCTGTTAAATCCGCCGCGTTTCCTGATCCCGCAGCCGAATATGCCGAACGCGATAATTCAACTAAAGCGTGAACAGATCCACTTTCGATTTTCCCAAGCGTTTTAGTTAATGGCTTGTGAGGCCATCATTTCAGGGTCGGAGACTTCTGTCGTAGATGGCTCGTCGATGAATGAGACGGGCTCGACGATCGGTTCATTTTTTCGCCCCGAGTCTTCACGAAGGACCGAAGGCCTTGGCGGATCGGCAAATTGAGAACGCCTTTCAATTTCACGCTCTTGACGATGTATTGCCTTTGTCATATACATCGCCTTGTCAGCAGCAACTATCAGCTGATCGAATGTTTCGCCTTGGGTAGGAAAACTTGCTGAACCGATGCTGATGCCGACATTTGTCGAGGTGTTCTCGTCGATCACCATTTCATACTCACCAACGGCCCTTTCGATACGCCGACAAAGTTCGAGGATGTCGATCGTCTCAGTGCCGGGGACTATCGCAACAAATTCATCTCCGCCGTAACGAGCTAGAAAATCGTATTCGCGCAATTGTTCATGGATCACATTCGCGATCCCTCTAAGCATGGTGTCGCCGACTTTATGTCCGTGTGTATCGTTGATCGCTTTGAAGCCGTCCAGATCAAGTACGAGGAGTTGGAAGCCGGAACCATTTCGATCGGCCCTTTTTGCCTCCTTCTCAAACTGGCTTTGCAAACCTCGCGAATTCGGGAGTCCCGTCATCGGATCGGTAAGCGCAAATGTCTCCGCCTCTTCAAGCTGCTGAGAACGAAGGATGGAATCAGTTGCGATCCTTGCGATCGTTTCGAGGATCCGAACATGCTCATCGCTGTAACAAGCAAGTTTCCTAGTGTAAAGCGATACCGCACCTACCATCTCGTCTTTCGCGACGAGCGGTATCGATGCCATTCCAATAAAATCTCTGCTGAATTCCCATTCAGTGAAGGCAAAATCAAGTGCCGGATCAACGTTTTGAACTGGTTGACGCGAACGCAATACGTACCCAGTTGCTCCCTCACCCGGCGCAACCGTTGAACCAAGGATGTCGTCTCGATTTGAGCCGACAACGTGCCGTGCCGTGGCCATTTCACCTGACTTGTTCAAGAGATAAACGATGCATGTATCGTATGGGACGATCTCACCGATCTTTTCAGTAAAGAGCCGTAATGAGTCGTCCAGATCTGCCGTGGCGCCAAACTCTTTTGCGAGTGAATACAAAGTGAATACTTCCCTGTTTGCCCGCTTTATCTGCTGTACAAAATTTTGCCCGCCTTCAAATTCGCTGGCACCGAGCACAAATGAGCCCGTATCGTTTCCTCTCTCATAACCTAGTCCAAGACTCCGCACCTCCTCTTCGAGCTCAGGTAGTATTTTGATAAATGCCGCAACTATTCTGGGATCGAATCTTTTACCCGAATTCGATCTAAGGTGTTCAAGAACCTCTGCTTCGTTGATCGCTTCCCTATAGGGTCGAGCACCCCGGAGAGTGTCATAAATATCAGCGATCGTAAGTATCCTTGCGGTGAGCGGGATCTGGGTACCGATCAACCCATTGGGGTAGCCGCCTCCGTCCCAACGCTCGTGATGATGACGAACCGTTGGGACGACCGGATAGGGAAAATCGATCGATTCGAGGATGGATGCTCCAACTGAAGCATGTATCTTTGTTTTCTCCAACTCTGCAGGGGTCAGCCGTCCAGGCTTGTTGAGAATATGATCCGGCACGGCGAGTTTTCCAACGTCGTGCAAAAGAGCTCCCATTCTTAAGGCATCTAGTTCTTGAGCGCTTAACCCGAGGGCTCGTCCAAGGCCAACAGCAAAGATCTGGGTCCTTCGAACGTGCCCCATCCCAACCTGATCACGCGCGTCGATCGCCGTCGCAAGAGCCTCGACCGTAGAAAGATGAAGTCGGCTCGCTTGAAGTATCTGACTTGTCTTATTGTCTAGCGTTCTCTTGTGAAAGACGTAAGCAAGGTGGGCTATAACCACAAGCGGCAGGACCACAAATCCAAACTCAAGGCCGAAATGGCGAAACACATAGACCATCAAAATTGTCGCAACGATGTTGAAACAACTTGCGGCTAGACCGGCGATAAATCTGTCTGTAAAGAATCCCTCTCCGGTGTAGGTATAGTTACGTGGGAAACTAACCCTTGATCGACACGTTGCAACGACCGTCGCAAGCACAAGTGAAGCGGCAACTATATCGAGTGGAAGTATAAAATAGCTTACGCTGGGAGACGGAAACGTCAACCCTATGACCGAGAGAACAAGAATGTAGGCAAGCGTTCCAATTGAAACGCAGATCACCTCATCAGCAACTGCAAAAAGCCGCGTTCGAAGCGGTTTCAATTCGATCGACCCGGCAAGAGCCCCGACCAGGCCAACCAGAATGCCGCCCTGGAGACCAATAGAGATCACGGCCCAAAAGGTGATCAGGTCGGATGGCTTTAACCTTACCTTAGTTCGAGGTAATAGAAATTCGTAGCGGCCCGCTATGGCGGCGACCAAGATCGCCGATAGAAGAACGAACGGATAAGGAGCCTCCATCGTTAGAGTTTGGGTAAGCGCGAGAAAAATTGCCGCGACCGCAAACCCGGCCGCGACCATTCCTCTCAAAACGGCGGTTAGGGAGGGAGCTGATTTTGTGGCGTCAGTCATTGATCTTAGGGCACCTCCGCCCAAGATTGAAAACGATCGTTTTGTTAGATACGCAGTCCAAAACTGCGGGACCATCTTCCTCCTTGACCGGGCGAAACTCTCCTGGCGGCCAACAAGATCAGTAGTCAAAGACCGTGCCAAGTACGGAGATCTCCGTAACTGTGTGATTACTGCATGTAAACGAGGTATTCGGCGGGCAAGGAAAGTACACCCGTCATAATGACAATTCAGTCTGACCGACGTTCTCAGCCTGACCGAATCCTTTTTTGAATTGAAATGGCCGGGCAACCACGACCCGGCCAATCATCAAATTAAACTTCCAAGGCGAAAAATACGCCAACAACTAGAGTGTTCAGATAAGGATCACGGATTCAATATCGTTGATCGTCATAATCGTATGAATCGAGATCGTCATTGAAATCGTCTTCCCCATCAATATCTTCGGTTAGGTCAAGCTCGATCGGGTCTAGGCCGACGACGGTAAGGCTGGATCCGCATTCATCACAGGTCACGCGATCACCTTGCTCGGATTCGGCATCAACGAACACTTCTTCATCACACTCTGGACAAATAGCTGTCGGCATTTTCTTTTTTCTCCAAAAATCGAATAGATTTGAAATGGGATCATGCTCATCAATCGAGAGCTTGGCTTCTACAAATCTAACCCTTTCACTTCCGATTGTGCAAGGTTTTCTGAAAGAAAATATGCAGTTCATATCGGCCGCCTGATCGGACGAAACAAAATGAGATTTCCTTTTAAATTAATTCGAGAAAAACCCTTTGACGTGGTCGGTTTCGGAACGAACGCTGTCGACTTTTTGATCCGTGTTCCGAGTTATCCTGAGTTCAACTCAAAGACGGAACTGAACGACTATATTCGGGCCGCGGGGGGCGAGGTCGCCTCTACCATGGCCGGTTTGGCAAGGCTTGGATTCCGAACTGCCTACGCCGGTCGTTTTGGAAAAGACGACGCAGGTTCCTTTGGAAGGGCATCGCTAACAGAAGAGGGGGTCGATCTTTCCTTCGCCGAGAATATCGACAATGCCCAGACGCAGATCGCTTTTATTCTGATAGATATCCGTTCGGGTGAACGTACGGTTATTTGGAAACGCGACCCGCTTCTTGCCTATTCCGTCGATGACATCCCAATTAACGCTGCAGGTTCGGGAAGCCTACTTCATATAACTCCCCATGACGTAAATGCCTGTATTAAAATGGCGTCAATCGCGCGGGCGTCCGGGACGATCGTTTCAACCGACATTGACAATGTTTTCGACGGGATGGACGAACTTCTGAAGCAAGTAGATATGTTGGTGATGTCGCATGATGTTCCGGCGAAGATCAGCGGCGAGAGCGATCATCGAATCTCGCTTCAGTTCATTGCGGAACGATTCGGCTGTCCGGTTGTCGGCGTAACCCTTGGAGATGCGGGATCGATCCTACATTGCGATGGCCGGTTTTTTGAGACCAGCGGATTTCCTGTACCCAATGGCTGCAAGGACACGACCGGGGCCGGGGATGCTTTCCGTGTCGGCCTGATCTACGGACTTCTAAAGGATCTTACCGTAGAAGAAGCGGCAAGAGTCGCAAACGCGGTTGCAGCCCTTAAATGCCGAGCCGTTGGAGCAAGAACGGCCCTTCCGACCGAGTCAGAATTGCTTACATTTCTTTAGGAAAACTAATAGTCCTTACCTTGCAAAAATAACGGGCCGAAAGTTACAGCCCGTTATTTTATTGACGAAATGATCGACTCGAACTTAGAAGACCCGGATCGTGTATCCAAACCGGATACCGCGTCCGATCTCAGGGAGCAGATCTTTGATGAAATTCGAATGATTCCGATACAGTTTGTCAGTCAAATTGTATGCATTCATACTGAAGATGTGCGTCGTACGACTTCCGCCGATCGTATAGGAAGCTCCAATGTTAAAAAGTCCATAACCGGCGGTACGGGTTTCGAGCGGGTATGTTCTGTCCTGATCCGATGCAAAGACGCCTTCAGGCCTAACGCTCAGACCCTTGTATCTAAAATCCAACCCGATCCGAGCCCTTGCCGGCGGTATTCGTGGGATGTTGATATTTGTATCGGACAACCTGGCCCGAACATAATCGAAGCTCATAAAACCGCCGAGAAAGTCTGTGAAACGGGCATCAGCGCTAAGTTCGACACCAAAATAGTTTGCGTCTTCCTGTTCGTAACGAGCAACCGGCAAGCCGTCTTCAATATCGACTTGACCGTCTCCATCTTCGTCCTGCGGAGCAAGGAATACGAAATCATTGATCCGGTAATAGAAGATATCCCCGAAGAAATTAAATCGCCGCGACTGATGTCGAACCGAAAAATCAATGCCGTTTGAAGTTTCTCGTCTTAGGTCTTCATTGCCGATCTCAAAGGTCACGGTTCCGATATGCGGGCCGTTATTATAAAGTTCTTCCAGGGCAGGAGCCCTAGATGAGAACGCATAATTCGAAACAAACGATCCGCCTTCCCACAGGCCGATGTTTAGACCAGCGCCTCCCGAGAAACCAGTGAAGCTGCGGTTTCTAAGATCCGGATTCTCGGTTCGGTATCGGTTGTTCTCAACCCGCCCGCCGAATTGGAACTTCACCTTGTCAAAATTTAGCTCTTCCAAAGCAAAGACCGAAAAAGAATTGTGCTTGACCTCACCGTCTATGAGCTGTTCCGCACCCTGGACCTGATAGTTACGAGTGAAACCTTCGAACCCGAATCGGCCGGTAAGCTTCTGATATTTTTGTTGCTCGAATACGGAACGATACGAAAAGATCTTGTTGTCGAAAATAGTGCCGACCTCAGCTTCGCCATCTTCGATCTCGATCTCTTTATGCCTGTAATTGGTGTAATCGATACTATATTTTACGCCGCTCAGGAACGGGCCGGTCAGGTTACGGAAACCGCCGTCAAAGCGAAATGTATGCCGCCTCAGCCGCAGATCAATATCTTCGTCAACGTCAGGCAGTTCGCCGAATTCGGGCTTTTCTTTTCCGCCTTCGAACAAAGCAGCAAAAGGAACGCCGTAGCGCCTGATGTCAACCGAATAGGTTCCGCCGAAGAATGCCTTGTCTCCATAATAGCCAGTTCCAAAACTGCCCGAATTCGAACGTGACGCTGAGTTAGAGATCCGGCCAAGCGGAGTTTCATAATCTCCCGTTCGATGGGCTCCCACATTTCCGCGAACTAGCCAGTTCTTATAGCCGTACTCGATCCCGCCCGAAGCAGCGGCTTGCCGATCGGCCGTGCCGCCGACTGTCGTTAAAAATCCGCGAAATCCTTCATGCATATCGTCATCATGGTGACCGATCACATTCACGACACCGCCTATCGCATTGCTTCCGTACAGAAGTGTCGCGGGGCCTTTGAGTACTTCTATGCGTTCAGCCGCCAATGGATCGATCGGTTCGCCATGGTCGCCTGATTGCGAACCGACCGAACCGACTCTAACACCATCCGCTGTTACGAGAACACGGTCACCATCAAATCCACGGAGAATAGGCCTTGACGATCCGGGGCCGAAACTTCGCTTTGCAACACCAGGTTCAAATTCCAAGACTTCGCCGATAGATGTCGAGGCTTTTTCCGTGATCCTTGCCGAACCTACCGAAGTAACGGTCTGGAACGAATCAAATACGGATTGTTCAGTACCCGTTGCGGTAACGGTCACCTGTTCCCGTAGTGCAGCAATATCAAGCCGGAAGTTCAAAGTTAGATCTCCACCCGACGCAACAAGTATTGACTGTGTAGCATCGGAGAAGCCCTCAACGTGAACGATAATAGTGTACCTGCCAGCCGGAACGTTGCTGAACGAATACCGCCCGTCATCGTCGGTCCGGACAGTCTGGCGAAGCTGGACAAGCCGAACGCTTGCATCGCGCAAGGCCACATTTGAGCCGTAGGTAACTTTCCCGGTGATGTTTGCTGTCTGAGCGAACGCCGCGGCCGAGAGAAACGCTATAAACAAAAGAGCACTGATTGTTCTCATAATCGATTTTTTTACCCGTAAGAAGAACTAGAATTTTCCCAATTGCTTAGACTAAACAACCGAAGACAAGCCAAAATTAATTTTCAATGAATGTTCGTTTTCGGGCTATGAACGGCTGGTAATCACATTTTAAGTAGTCTGTTTCTTATAACTTTTGACTGTAAACGGCTTGAAGCGAGCTCCTGGCCGGTTGTAAGGAGCACCGAATAGGTACCGCCCGGTAATGGCAAAAAGGCCTCAACGTGCTCCAGATTTACGATCGCACCACGCGAGATTCGCAGAAACGCGCGATTATCGAGCCTCGACTCAATATCCTTTAGGCGAAAGTTAATGGTGTGATGTTCGCTGCTTGTCGTGTATATGTGCAGCAGCTCGCCATCTGCGCTGATCGATGCAACTTCAGTCACAGGGATCAGCCTTATCGAATCCTTTTCTTTGACGGGAATTCTCAACAACGGCTCCGCACGTTCGGCAAGGTCGATCTCCTCGATCGCGGGATCAAGTCTCTCAAGTTCCCGCTCGCGCCAGTCATCTCGCTCCAATCGCTCCGATGCCCGGCTCAATGCCTCGCGCAGCCGAGCACCTTCAACAGGTTTCAAAAGATAATCGACAGCGTTGAGCTCGAATGCCTTTATCGCAAATTCATCATAAGCTGTGGCAAAAATGATCAGCGGCAGTTCGCTTTTCCGAACCGAACGAACGACATCCAGTCCGCCCATTTGCGGCATACGCAGATCAAGTATCGCAACATCCGGCTTCAATTCGCGGATCGCATTTACCGCGTCTTCCCCATTCTCCGCCTCGCCGATCACCTCAGCCTCATCGATGATCTCGATTATCGACTTTAAATATTCTCGTGCCGGACGCTCGTCGTCGGCAATTAGGATTCTTAACTTATTCATTCCGATATTCGTTCTTCCAAGGGCATTAATAGTATTGTGGTCGTTCCGCTGACCGGGTCTATCTCGACCACAAGTTTAGCCTTCGACTTATAGATCGCTTCAAGCCTGGAACGAACATTCTGTAGCCCAAGCCCGAGCCCGTTTCCTTCGGCTACCTTTGCGATCTTACCGGCCCCTGTATCGGCCACCTTAATTATGATCTGACGCCCGGCGCCATTAGATTGAATACTGGCCGAGATAGTTATTTCACCGCCGATCGGATTTTCAGACACAGCGTGTTTGACGGCGTTCTCGACCAATGGCTGAAGGATCAGCTTTGGGATCCTTCGTCCGGCAACGGATTCGGCCACATTGATATTCACCCGCAATCGCTCCTCGAATCGAGCCTGCTCAATATCCAGATAATTCTGTACCAGATCGATCTCCTCGCGAACTGTCGTGAACTCCTCGCCGGTACTAAGAACTCTTCGAAGCAACCGCGTCAGCCGAAGAAGTGTCTCCATTGCCTTTTCCGGCGACGTATTGATCAGATAACCGATGGTTGTAAGAGCATTAAAAAGAAAATGAGGATTTATCTGTGCGCGAAGCGCCGCCAATTGAGCTTCAGTTGCGAGTTTTTCAAATTCCTGCTCTCTGATCTCTTGCTCACATCGCTCGTGCGTTACGCGTATAGCATCGATCCTGCGAGCGGCTACTAAAGCCACCGTATTCAAGAACCCGACCTCCTCAGAAAGAAGCCGACGTCCACCTTCGAACCCGCCAAGTCTGATCTTATAAAATGGCGGATCATGTGGGCGGACAACAATGTCAGCTCGGTCGCGATCATGACTCGCATTTGTAATTTCGGCGAAACCTTCGCCATCACTTAATTCAGTCCATTCGGTCGACCTAGCCGTGAAAGAAGTGCGCAATCGATCGGATATTCTGGTCAAAAGGCCCTCGGCATCTTTTTCCTCCTCGATCTCCGCAACAAGTTCGGTTTGAAGGGCCGCATAGTCCGGCCTTCTAAGAAGTACTTTGTCAACCAGCCAAACAGCGAGCCGATCAAGCCATTTGAATGCGAACGCTGTGGTCATCCATAGGACCACAACCACTCCCGTGGTCAGCACGTCATTCGCATCACCCCCGTTCTGACGACCGGCCAGGGGAAGAACCACGAACGCATAAGAGATGAATGCGGTCGCCGCTAAGAGCAGAATGGCTATCGCCCGCTTCAGAAAAAGGTCGGCAAATGCGAACCGATAGTTTTGGATCAGAATAACGAGCGCCAGCGGGAGCGAAGATTGATGGGCCAAAAGCTCTATGAAGAGCGAGTTCTCATCGCCCGGGCTACTAAGATGAAGAGCTGAGACCGCAAAGATCACCAACGCTCCGATCCAAAGTAGCGGAATTTCGCGAGTCCTTTTCCAAATTATTGCGGCCATAACGGCTGCAATCAACATTGCCCCGGCAGCCATGATCAGAAGTGCCGCTCGCGACGGAGCATTACCGGTCGAGAAAGCTCCGTAAAAATGGAGGCCTGCTGCGGCCGAACTCAGCAGGTAAGAACCAACCACAACATACCTGCTCGATCCAATACCTGGAAGTGCGGAATGAACTACGACCGACGGCAGAAATCCGAGCGCCGCGTAAGAGGCCGCGATCAACAGCGGATTGCCTGGAAAAACACCAAGTTCTCGCTGGGCAGTTAACAGCAGCTCGCCCAGATTCCAAACAATGCCCAAAAACGCCGTTGCGTACAGAAGCCGCCGAACGGTCCTCGAATCGTCATCCGGCACGCTCCGCCAGACCATTGCTGCCAGCATTCCGTACAAGAATATCCCGACTAGAAAGCCGACGATATTTAGCAACGATGCAGCATTGATTGAATCCATTACGTGTGTTTCCCGATACTATAACGGGCATGGTTAAAGACTTAGCTAATTCTAGCAGATTGTCAGATCTTACCGTTCGACGGTAGAATTAGGCGGTTCGGCAGTTGCCGGACAGAGATCTACCGACATTACAATTCTTTTCTGGAGAAGCATTTGAAACGTCTATTGGTCGTTCGCCACGCAAAATCAAGTTGGTCTGATCCGTCTCTTTCAGATTTTGATCGTCCCCTGAATGACCGCGGCCGTGCTGCCGCGCCATTCATGGGTGAAATGATCGCAAAGAACCTGATGATCCCGGATCTGATCGTTAGCTCTCCGGCCCAGCGAGCTTTGCAGACTGCGACTATAATAAAAGCCAGTTCCGGCACGGATATGCCGTTGATCCTGAATGACCAGATCTACGAAGCGAGTCCGCAGGCCTTGAAAAGTGTAATCGCGTCGATCGACGATGAAGTGGGCTCTGCGATGCTGGTGGGCCACAATCCCGGAATAGAAGGATTTATCAGATATTTAACTGGCATCCTCGAACCAATGCCGACCGCGGCTTTGGCAGTGATAGACCTCGATATTGGTTCATGGGCCGCTATTGGCGCGGATTCTGGTAATTTGATCAACACTTTCCGCCCGAAGGAATTAATGCGGTCAACAAAACTCGAATCCGGATCTAATTAACACTTATGTAATACTTTGTTAATATGCGATTAAGTTCACGGTCATACACTCTCCATTGATACCTATGAAAGTTTAGGCTCTCGGGAGAACTAATGACCCAAAATATGCTGCAGAGTATCCTGATCATTGAAGACGATGCCGATATCGCTGAAAGTCTCCACTACAATTTCAAACGTGAAGGCTATCGTTCGACGATCGCTGAGTCAGGCGAGAAAGGGCTTCGCCTTGCTCTCGACGAAAAAACAACGCCGTCCCTTATTGTACTGGACCTGATGCTTCCGGGAATGAGCGGAATGGAACTGTGCCGTAAACTTCGGCGCGAACAGCTTACAGAATCAACTCCAATAATCATGCTTACGGCCCGAGCCGGCGAAACGGATAAAATTGCTGGCCTCGATTCGGGCGCGGATGACTATATCGTCAAGCCCTTTTCCGTAAAAGAGGTCGTGGCCAGAGTTCGAGCCGTGTTAAGGCGTGCGGAAAAGGAAAGCGCGCCGCGCTATGAGGATGCACATCTCACGGTTGATTTCGACGACATGCGTGTGACGTGCGATTCCGGCGATGTGAAGCTGACACGAAAGGAATTCGCTTTACTGACTCATTTGATCAAGAACTCAGGGCGTGTTGCGACACGGCAGCAGCTTTTGGACAACGTGTGGGGTTACAGTTATTTCGGAGATACGCGAACTCTTGACGTGCACATCCGCCGGTTAAGACAGAAGATGGGCGACTGCGGCAAATGCATAGGAACCGTTGTCGGCGTCGGTTACCGATTTATTGGGACTAAATGAGCACGGATTCGAATTTACAATTAAGCCAGAATTTCGCCCAAAGGATGAAGGGCGATCCGACATCACTGAACATCCTCAAAAGCTTTCTGGATGCTTCGAGCGATGCGGTCCTGGTCGTTGATCCTTCGCTCCGGGTCATTGCCGCAAATCGTGCATCGCATGACGCCTTTTCCCGGACGAACGTTTCGCTTGTGGATCGACGACTGAGCGAGATATTTCGCGATTCCGCTCTACACGGAGCATTCAAAACCGCGTTGACCACAGGCGAATCATCAGATGTTCGGCTAGAATTGATTTTCAACGGCAAACGGACGTATGACACGCATATCGCACCGCTCGTGCACAACAACGTAATTCATGCGATCGGTTTCTTTTACGATAAAACAAACCTTGAGCGACTCGAACGTGTCCGACAGGAATTTCTTTCGAACATCTCGCATGAACTGAGAACGCCGCTTTCCTCAATAATGGCATTCGTCGAAACTTTGGAAGATGGGGCGATCGACGACGGCGAGAACAATCGCCGATTTCTGAACGTGATCCGTCGAAATGCGGAGAGAATGCATCGTCTGATATCAGATATTTCGGAACTCTCGATGATCGAATCAGGCAACGTTTCGATCGAAAAGGGACAAGTCCGGCTCGCCCATATAGTTGATGATATCTTTCAAACACTATCGTCAAAAGCTGCTGAAAGAGATGTTTCCCTGAAGAATTCTGTTTCTGCAGACGATCGGGTATTTGCCGACCCGACACGTCTCGAACAAATGCTAACTAATTTGATCGACAATGCTATAAAGTTCAATGTTGTCGCAGGTACGGTGGAGGTTTCGGCGACCCTCGAATCAGGTTCGTCTTCGATCTTCGTTGTCGATACTGGTGAAGGGATCGTTCCCGAACAGGTCAGTCGCATTTTTGAACGCTTCTACCGCGTTGACCGAGGACGGACTCGAGATATTGGCGGTACCGGGCTGGGGCTTGCGATAGTCAAGCATCTTACGAAACTTCATGGCGGTGAGATCAATGTTCAGTCAAAGCTTGGCGAAGGCACTAAATTCACCATTTCGCTTCCCAATTCACTCACACTCCATCAATAAAATTCTTTACCGTAAAGTGGGTCATTTATGTTATACTCAGGCTATCGAATGAGTCAGTAAAGAGTTTTTATTCTCGCAACTCTGGCATAGAGGTAGCTATGCACCTTGCAATTGGTCAAAAGGTCTCATATCCGAACCAGGGCGTCTGTTTGGTTGAGGATATCGAAGAAAAGCACGTCGGCGGAGATTCCATCAGCGTTTACTCTCTTCGCGTTCTCAGCGATGATTCCATAATCTTTGTCCCAACCTGCAAAGCGGAAACCATCGGTATCCGGCCAATAATCAGTTCAATCCAATGTAAAAAATTGATCTCCCGGCTCTCAGCGGATTTCGAACCCATCTCATGTGATTGGAAGTCTCGTTCCAAGGTATTCGGCGAGCAACTGCGCTCCGGCGATGTTTTTGAGGCAGCAGATGTTCTAAAGAAACTTACGTTTCTTAGCATGGAAAAGAAGCTTTCCTTTCGCGAACAAAACCTTCTGGAAAAATCCAAATTCCTAATTATTTCCGAGATCACGAACGCGGACGCAGCCGACGAAGAAGTACTAGGCCATGAGATCGACCGCCTGATAGCCGTCGCGTGCCAGAAACATATCACCACTCAGCCTCGCGTACTTTCAGCCGCAATTCACTAAGAAAGATTAGGCTACTTTGCGAAGTCGAAAACGATGTTTGCGAAAGCCTTTACTCCGACATCAAGCCGACTATCGTCAATGATGAAATCGGGTGTATGATGCGGTGCGGCGGTTTGCGGAGTTTTATCGAGCGGCATTCCGCCGACCACAAAGTAAAATGCCGGAGCCTTTTCACGAAAGAAAGCAAAATCTTCGGCACCGGTAACCCATTCGCCGAGCATTACATTATCTTTCCCAGCGGCCTTGTATAACGACGGAACCATTTTATCGACAAGTTCCGGAGTGTTGTACGTGACCGGAGTTTTTCGGTCGATCGTGACTTCGGCCGTCGCACCCATGCTCTCGGCGATGCTCTTTGCGGTCTGCTTGATACGAGCGTGAACGTCATTTTGCATTTCCTCATCAAGTGTGCGGATCGTGCCCGCCATTACGAGCTCTTCAGGGATAATATTCTCGCGAACGCCTCCATTGATACGGCCGACCGTGATAACGACCGGTGCCTTTGGCAAATTAGATTGACGAGCAACGATCATCTGCAGACCGGTATAGATCTGCGTAGCAACGGCAATCGGGTCGACACCCGCCCAAGGATATGCACCATGTGTTTGCTTACCTTTTACCTTTATTTCGAACCAATCCGAAGCGGCCATTATCGAACCGGATTTGTATTTGATAGTGCCGATCGGAGTTTGCGAATTGATGTGAATTCCAAAGATCGCATCGATCTTTGGGTTATCCATCACGCCTTCTTTTACCATCAGTGGGGCACCTCCTTCTTCACCGGCGGGCGGGCCTTCTTCGGCTGGCTGAAAGATGAAGACGACCGTTCCCTTTAGCTTCGACTTCATTCCGGCGATCACCTCGGCCGCACCCATCAGCATCGCCACGTGCGCGTCGTGGCCGCAGGCATGCATCACGCCCACCTGCTGGCCGTTGTATTCGCCAGTCGCTTTTGAGCGGTAGGGCAGATCGTTTCGCTCGGTAACGGGAAGGGCGTCCATATCCGCACGAAGCCCGATCACCGGACCGGGCTGTGCGCCCTTTAATATTCCCACGACGCCGGTCTTTGCAATTCCTGTCCGTACTTCCATTCCAAGCCGCCGCAGGTGATCTTCAACATACTTCGCGGTCTTGAATTCACGATTGCCAAGTTCAGGATTTGCGTGGATGTGCCGCCGCCATTCGATGATCTTTGGCATCAAATTGGCGGTAGCTTGATCAATGGAATCTTCCATATCATTACCGCCAGCCACCGGTGAAACCACCATTGCAAACACCACGCCCCACAAAAATAGTCTTTTCATCATTCTCCCCTCACCGACACAAATTTGCTCAATTCTACCGCCATAAGAAAAAAACGCCAACCAAGACGTTTTCCCGGGCATAAAATAGACTCCAGCAGCTACTGCATATATCTCGTCACCGCCTCCTCCGCAGAGGCGACGAACTGCCCCATGGGCGCCGAATTATCTCCCGGCCTAATCGAATTCACCTGCATCGCCACAGCAAATTTCCCATGCGGAAAATACATCATCTGCGTCAGATATCCCGGAAAAAATCCGCTGTGCCCATAAGACATCCCGGCCGGTGTTGGTTTTATTATCACACCAAGTCCGTATTTCGTCTCCTGACCGAGCCCTGGTGCTGCCACTCCGTTCAGCATCATCGCCCGCTCCTTCTCTGTCAGAGCCTTGCCCTCAAAGAGCAGCTTGGCCCACCGAGCCAGGTCCCCGGATGTCGAAACGTACCCGCCGCCCGCCCACTCAAATTCCGGATCGAATGGCAGCGTCCCGTTCACGATCATCTCGTCCCGAATATTGAGCGGGTTCCCCTCTCCTGTATAACCCTGTATCAATCCTTTGATCTTTTGGCCATACGAAGGCGTCGTCTCCTTCAGCTCGAACTTACTCACAAACCTCTTATCCGCCAGGTCGTAAAACCGTTGCCCTGTCACCTTCTCAATGATCATCCCCAACAGGATGTAGTTCGTGTCTGAGTAAACCCATCCTTCGCCCGCCTTAAACGGCGCCTCGTCATCAAAAACGAACGCGATCTGCTCCAGCGGTTTCCATTTCTTCGTCGGACTGGCGATCAGCGCCTTCAGGAACTCAGGCTTGAACTCATTACCGTATCTTCACATTTCTCCATCTTAAGAGATTTTTCTGTCCTGTTTTATTAGACCCTTCCAGTTGTTTGTTTCCCATCCTCCAATTTTAAACTCTCTCAACCATCGTATGCTACCTTTACTGTGGGTTTTTCAACGAACCCTACTATTATGCTTCAAACCACCGACATGCTTATCGGAACTGTAAAAGGCCCCGGGAAGCTGCCCTACGAATACCACTTTATAACACGCGACAACCGCAGTTCGCGGATAGGCGAATTTGTCTTCTACGAATGTGAAGATGCGGGAACCGATGTTCGGATCGTCGGAACTATAACAAGCCGCCGGCTTGTCCGCGGTATGCCGGATGCGTTTCTGGCGGATGCGGAGGTCGCACCTTCCGAATTGGCAGGATTATTGGGCATCGGCGACGGCGTATCGGAGATCTATGAGATCTCGGTAGAGACGATCGGTTATTTCGATGGCAAGTTAGGTGATTTTGTAAACCCGCGAATCCCGCCGCAGCCAGGCGATCGCGTCCGGCTCGCTTCGAGCGGCACACTTTCCGAAATGCTCAGCTCGAAGAGGATCAGTGAAACGGGTTCGGCACATATTGGTTCACTTCTAACGCGAGATGCCGGGGCGGTTCCTGTCGTCCTTTCTGTGAAAGATGTTGTTTCAACTCATCTTGCGATCCTTGCCTCGACAGGTTCGGGGAAATCTTACACAGCCGGAGTTCTGGTCGAAGAATTGATGCAGCCATATAACCGAGCGTCGGTGCTTATAGTCGATCCGCACGGCGAATATCATACGATGTCCTCGATCCAAGGCGACGATAATTTTGCTGACGCCGACGGCTATCGGCCGGAAGTAAAGATCTTTACACCCGACACGATCAAAGTACGGTTCTCGACGCTTACCGAGGCAGATGTGAAATATCTGCTGCCCGAAGGAACGTCGGACAAGATGCTTCATTTCCTGCGGCAGGCTTACCGTAGTTTGCAGGATAGATTAAAGGCCGAAGGCCGCCGCGATTATCTGTACAGCTACTTCGACCTCCGCGATGAGGTTCAACGCCAGCAGTACGGCAAGGACGACAAAGACGCCGGCGACGGAGGAAACGTTTCTTCTATCCAAGGCCTGCTTTGGCGGCTGGACTCACGCTTCGATCGTACGGACAGCATCTTTCATGCGCACGAGCATATCGAGCTGCAGGAACTTTATAAGCCCGGCCGCGTGACCATTCTCGATCTATCCGAGATCGAACAGCACGAACAGCAGGTGATCGTCGGCACGCTCCTTCGTCGTGTGAACAAGGCACGGATGATGACCGTCCGCGGTGAAGCCGAAAAAGGCGAGAACTTTCTCGATTTTCCGGTTTTCACATTGCTTGAAGAAGCACATAGATTCGCCCCGTCGGGCGCAAGCGTTGTTTCGACAAATGTTTTGAAGCAAATACTCAGCGAAGGACGTAAATTCGGAGTCGGTATCGGATTGATAACACAGCGTCCGGGCAAGCTCGATCAGGATGTTCTTTCGCAGTGTATGACGCAGATCATAATGCGGATCGTAAACCCGATGGATCAGCAGACCGTGGCGCAGTCTATCGAGGGGGCAGGCCGCGCAATGCTTGCCGAGTTACCAGCTCTAACCAAAGGTCAGGCGATCATTTCAGGCGTCGGAACAAACACGCCTGTGATGTGCCGTATCCGGCCACGCATTACAAAACATGGCGGTGAAACCTCAGATGCACCGGCGGAATGGCTGAAATGGCACTCAAAAGGCGAATCGGAAAAACGCGA
>CAZXTS010000023.1:0-23331 GCA_964643745.1 uncultured Chloracidobacterium sp. | reverse complement strand
CTCATTACGGTGCCGTCTGTACCGCGAACGGTGATCTCGATCGATTCGACCGGTGTGTTCGGATCGGGTTCATTCTTTGTCTGAAGCTGAAGATAGCTCGAATCCGCAGTTTCGAAGAACTCGGATGCTGCGACCTGTCGGAACTCGGTTCTCGCCCCAGAAGGGCTGACCATCACATATGCCCAATATGGGTCTTGATTAAACCCGCCCAGAAAATAATGCGGTGCTTCGATGCTCGGAAACCCAAAACGGAATCCGGGGCTAATATTGTCATAGTTAGTATCAAAATAGATCTCGCTGCCGGATTTTGTCCAGACCAGCGAGTTATAGCTCATCCCAAACCCGGCATTCATCCCGGCACGACCCGGCAGACCTACAAGCGATGTCCCCCAGCCGAAGTTCTGTGAATATAAATCGGTCCCGCCGGTTGAATTGCGCGGGCTAAGGCGGTCCTTTGCCAGTTGATATGTCGGAACGTCGCCACCGATCTGTTTTAAATATGCCGATGGAGCCGCACGGTCGCCCGGAACTCCGAGCGTGTGATACGAAAAACTGCTGTCATAACTCTTAATGATGTACCAGACGCCTGTTGAAGGCCGCCAGACTGCGAGATCGGCCTTGCTATCGTTATCATAGTCGCCCGGAACCGGTTGGTCACCATAGCTTCCCCAAGTTTGTGTTGTCGTTCCGCCGCTGCTTTTATTTATGTACCAGGTGCCTGTCGAAGGACGATAAACAGCCAAGTCCGTCTTTCCGTCGCCGTCATAATCGGCGGGAACCGGAATATCCGTCGCAATGCCCCAACTTCCGCCAAAATAACCTGACGTTGAACCGTTTATGTGCCAATCGCCGGTCGATGGACGAAACACAGCCTGATCTGCAAATCCGTCTCCGTCGTAATCTCCAACCACCGGAATATCGCCCGACGTTCCAAAGCTTACTGTATATGTATTTGGCGGCGACCCGCTATCGGTTATCTGTATATGCCAAACGCCAGTCGATGGCCTAAAGAGGGCGGCATCCGCTCTGCCATCGCCTCCGAAGTTCGCAGGCACCGGAATATCGCCGGCCTGACCAAAACCGAATGACACAGGGCTCGAGCCCGGGCTTGTCTTAAAGGTCCACGTCCCGGAATCGAAAACAGCCGCATCGACACTACCGTCGCCATTAAAATCCGCAGGAACGAACTTCGATGAGGAACTGCCGAGTTCGTAAACAAGATTTGCACCGCCGCCGCTCGGCACTATCTCAAACTCGCCCGTGTTTGGCTTCCATCTGCCGATGTCCGTCTTCCCGTCACCGTCAAAATCGAAATCCACTATCGCAGCCGGTTGAGTAAAGGTTGTTGCAGCAGTTTCGGTCGCGGAGTCCTTGCTTGCTGATTCTTCGGTATTTTTAATAACTTCCGATCCTTCAGGTTTGACCGAATTACTTCCCAAATCGTTAATATCATCTGCCCGAAGATCGGTAAGTTCCACCGCTCTTTTGCCAAGGTCGCCGAGTGCATCTGTAACCCTCTCGAGAAACGTCGCGGGTCTAGACCTTTTCCCAAAAGCGAACGGCTCCGGCGGTGCCGAAACCACTGACCGTTCCTGCGTCCGTACCCTTTTTTCATTGGCCTTTACACCTTCAGCCCAAAACACCAGCATCGCAGGTGACATCAGCGAAACAATGATCATTAACGGAAGAACCCTTGATCTAAAAAAAGCGCAGAAATACGCCAAGGCTTCGAACGCTTGCGGGGATAGTCGTCATTTCGATCTCCTTGAGGTCGAATTCCCATCGCGGGAATATGCTGTAAGGTTGTGATCCTAATTCTTGGGATCAGGAAACGAATCTGTTTGGGGATTCATAAAAATGTGTTGCGGGAAAGTTAGTAGAAATTGTTAAAACAAGTCAAGAAAAATCTCTTCAGAGGGAGTTTTGGCCACAGATGAACACACGAATTTTTACAACGGATCAACGCGGATTCGCACGGATTTACTAGGAAGTGTTTAACACTTTGATCACGACGGACAATGGACCAAAAAAGGGAAGAATCAGGCTGAGTGTTTAACACATTCAACGGAGAATCTAACAATGGATTGACGCGGTTTTTCTCGGAAATAAAAAAGGCCGCCTTTTTGGGCAGCCTTATCAGATCAAATTACTCTCGGGATCAAGGAGCAATGTCATTTTCGATCTTCAGATTATTAGTAACCGAGAACGACAGCGGAACGCCGCGGGCCGTTATATTCATCAGATTGAAATCACCTCGGTTTCTCACCATGCCTTCAAGCGTGATGTGGCCACGATCGACGATCAGCCGAACATCCGGATTCACCGGCCAGAGATAACTCGAAAGCCCACCAAAATTGTGAAGTCTCGCATATAGATTTCGTCGTAATTGTTCATCGAAACTTCCCGGCGAAAGAACCTCGATGTTGTTGACAACGCGTTCCACCCCGGCGATCCGCTTTACAGCCGATTCTGCCGAAGGCTTGTTCGTCGCGTTGCGGACCTTACCGGTCAGCGTAACTGTCGATCCGTCGATCGAATAATCGATATAGTCGAACACTTCGTAATACGGTAGGCTCAAGATCTTTTTCTCGACCTGCCGTCCTAGGTCTGTTTGTACCTTGCCTGCGGAAAGGCCCTGAGCATTAATGGACACCAATGAAAAGGCCATAATTGCCAGAGTTGCCGCAGCGAATTTATTAAATAATTTCATCACTCAAGTCTCTCCTTATCAAATTTGCGCCTTATTCAGACGTAGGTTATTTGACGGTATTCGAGCTTAAAAGGATGCATCAAAAATGCCGAAGTAGGTAATTCCGTTGAAAAGGCTTTCAGCGATATTTTAGCTGCCGGAGAGCTTCGTAAAGAACTATCCCGACCGACGTCGCCAGATTTAGGCTGCGAACGTTCGGGTTGGGCATTGGGATGCGGAGAGCATGGTGCGGGTTGGAGAAAATGAGATCTTCGGAAAGGCCGCGCGTTTCCGGGCCGAATATAAGACAATCTTCTGATTGGAACTCGAACTCGGTGTACAGTTTTTCAGCCTTCGTGCTCAAATAGAGCATACGTGAATTGGGTAGAGCCGATCCAAGTTCCTTCAGGTCAACGTGGCGATGCAGATCTACATATTCCCAGTAATCCAATCCGGCACGCTTCAAAGTGCGGTCGTCCATCCTAAAACCGGTCACGCCGACGATATGAAGCGGCGTATTTGTTGCGGCGCATAACCGGGCGACGTTACCGGTGTTTGGCGGTATCTCTGGCTCAAAAAGTGCGATGTGCGGCATAAGTTTGCAATTTTTATTCGGGGTCTTTTAAGTTAGGATACATCCCTTTTAACTAACCAATCATCATTTGAATGTTCGGATAGGCTTAGCGAATGCTGGTTTTTATTCACTTGTGCTACAATCCGCTTTTACGTTTTAACATAAAGTTTTCAAATATGTTCCTATCGGATAAAGGTCTTTTACGTATTTTCGCTCCGTCCGCGACGATCGTCTTTTTAGTTTTGACGTCGTTCGCGCAGCAACCGCAGCCAAGCCCGACGGCCACGCCTGTCGAAGAAAAGCCTGTTACGGTGTCGTCACAACAGATCGCTTCAGGTAATTTGACCGCGGAGCAGGTCGGCGAGCTGTCAGTTGCCATATATGGTTTCCCCGGTGGACGAGCCACGCTGAACCAGATCAGAAAGACAGCGGTTGAACGCGGAAAAGTGACAATAACCAACGCCGAGGGCAGAACGGAAAACGCAACCTATTCTCGCTGGTTTCTAAGGAGCGATGACGGGGTCGAGAATACCCGATATGACCAGCAATTTCCGGGCACTCGATTTGCTCTTATATTGGCCGGCAGTGACCTTTTTGGTGTCTTTGGTGATTCGGCGTTCGTTCCGCGTGAGGACGCGGCAACGGCGTTTAAAAATCAGTTGTTTCACAGCATCGATGCCTTTCTGCGGTTTAAGGAGAATGGAGCGAGCCTCGCTCTAGGTGGAAGGGAAAAGATAATGGGTGTGGATTATCATCTTCTCGACCTAACGGACAAGGAAGGGCGAAGGACCCGTTTTTTCATTAGCGTAAAGAGCTTTCGGGTAATGATGCTTGAATATGAATCTCTTGGAGCACCGTACCGCCGCAAGTTCTATGATTACCGCTACGCACAGGGAACGCTTGTTCCTTACCGATCGGTTCTAACCTCAGGCGATCGGGTACTCGAAGAAGTTAATGTCGGTACGATCACTTTTGGGCAAAAGGTGGACGACGGACTTTTTCGAAGGCCTTAAAGTTTTCGCAACTTTTTCATTCATAATTTGTGAAGTTGGTAACTCTTCCCGAATCTTAGATCAGGAGAATTACCAATTTTATGCGCTCACAAAAACTAAGCACTATTGCGCTTTTACTTCTTTTCGCAGCGACATGTATCGCACAGAGCGAGACTAAAAAGTCTTACGACATCGAACTGCGGGTCTTCATAGGATCAGATCGTGCCGGCAGTTCAAACTCTCTGCCAACCGATCTTCAGCCATTCACTCGAAAATTGACGGCTCAGTTTGGTCAAAAACACCTGTCCCCCGCTGGTTTGTTTCACGCCCGCGTTTTGGATGGAGGTACTGTTGAAAATCGTTCCATGACCTCGTTCTCACTAGCCAATTTCGAATCGACCCCGATAATTACGAACTGGCGATTCTCTAACATAACCGAAGAAATCGATGCATCGAAACGCACGGTCACGGGGGCGTTCCGGTTCAATGCAAATGTACCGGTCCGAACTGCTTCTACGCCGGACGGCAGATCGCAGTTTGTGGTCAATTACGAACAGATCAGCCTGTCGATAAATCAGATCGCGATCAATGGACAAGGGCCGACTTTCGTCGGAAGCCTTAATCTTCCGGGGTCGGGTGATGTCGTGTTTTTGTTCCTATCGGTTTCGGTTGCTGACCTTCAAAAATAAGGGAAAACACACCGCTCTATCACGCCAACGATGAATGCAACTTTTTGTGCAAACGAACGTGCATCTAAATTGCCTGCTTTTCAAAGGGCGTGAAAGTGTTATACAACGGAATGAATGTATGGCATTCGACATGATCAGCCGCAAGGGCCGGGAGGTGCATCAAACCTCCGTGTCTAAAGCGAAGAAATCTGACCATGCCCTGATAGAGGCAACCAAGAAGGGCGATGAAGACGCCTTTTCAGAGATAGTTGGGCGCTACAAGAATCCGCTGACCAACTATCTCTATCGATTTTTGAATGATTATGAAGAGGCGGTCGATCTTACGCAGGAAACGTTTGTACGCGTTTATTTTGCCATCGATCGTTATCACACGGATTTCGCGTTCTCGACCTATATTTATAGGATCGCGACCAATCTCGCGATAAGCGAATTGCGAAAACGAAAGCGGCGGAAGCTCATGTCGTTAACCGGGCTTTTCGCCGGTGATGAAGAAAGCGATGTTGAATTTCAACCGACGGACGGCAAGCCGTTGGCTGACAGCGATCTGATCGACAATGAGCGGGACAGAACGATCGCCAAAGCGATAACTTCTTTGCCGCCGAAATACAGGGTGCCGATAATTCTCCGCGACATCGAAGGCCTTAGCTATGAGCAAGTTGCGGAAATTATGAAATTGGGACTCGGTACGACCAAATCCAGGATCAGCAGGGGCCGCGGGCTGCTTCGAACAAAGCTTGACGGGCAGGTTTAATGAGATCATCAGATTTACAAGAAATGGGACTGAAAGACGAAGAGAGCGAAGTGGTAGATATGCTTGCTGCTTTGCCGAGAGCCGTTGCTCCGGCAAATATGGAAGTGCGCGTTCGTTCGCGGATCAGAAGCGGAAATACCGTTTCTAGGCGGCCATTTTGGCTTATGCCGGCTTCGATCTCAGCAGCCGCCATTTTGCTTGCAGTCGTTGCCTCTGTCTATTTGACAATAAGGATAGGCGACACCGGTGAACTCGCTGTTGTAGCACCGGTTGAACCCGCCGCGCACCAGACCACTTCCGTAGAAAACACGGAAGGCCCCGAGGCTACTGACGACCCGGCATCAGAAGATGAGCTTCCAATGAATGGGAATGTATCGGAAAATCGAAGTTTGACGACAAGACCGCGATCAGGTTCGACGAATTCAAATGTAGCTGCCGCCCCGCCGCCGAATAGGTCGCTGGTTGAAACAGTAAGGCCTGAGCCTGCACCTCTAACGCGTGACAACGCTGACGACCCGGAGCCGCCGCGGAATAACGACGAGCCGCAGCCTTCGATGCTGATCTCGGCGCAGAGTTTTTTGCAGATGATAGGTGCTTCGGTTTCGTTCAGCGACGGCGGTTGGCGGGTCAGCAATGTTGCAAACGCAAGCATTGCCGATGCGGCCGGACTTAAGAACGGAGATGTAATAACCGCGATCGGCAGCCGTCGACTCGGAGCTCAGACGCTTCTTGACGGGACGCAGATAGAACAACGGCTTGAAGTACGCCGCGATGGGAAGACCGTCGTCCTTAGGCTAAACCGGCGTTAGAGATCACGGTTTGGTCGACGTCGGATCGACGGTCGCATCTTTGACCTCGGTCGCGAACTTTCGGTAGTCGTAAGACCGAACGATCTGATTTACATTCACGCCTCCAAAAAGCAAAACCCGAACAGATAGATTGATATCTGCAGCAGACGGCAGCCAAACCTCATCATTTACCCGCTCTTGTTCGAGTGTAAATGTCGCTCCCTTTCGAAGTTTTGCCAATACACCGCCGCCGACATTAAAACTATCGGCAAGGTATGCTTCCAGCCGTGCGACCTGTTTGTCATTTTCGTCGATCCACATAACGCCGGCAGTCTTACCAAAGAATTTCAACATACTCTTAGCGTTCTTGTAATCGAAATTCGGGTTCGGTTCGAAATCGAAGACGATCACGTCACGGCCTCGAAATCTCTCTCGGCGGGGATTTATCAGACGCGATGCGCGGAGCACTTCGGCGATCGAGACTCTTTGGCCATTTTCCGATGGCGGCCCTGACGCGGCTTTCTTTTCAGCTTTCGCGAGTTCCTTTTCGATCTCCGCCACTCTTTTCTCGACCTCTTTATCTTCGCTTTGCTGCTCGCGTTCATTCAAAGGTTTGCCGTTCTTTTCGATCAGCCGCCTTATGCGATTGCCCCTGTAAAAGGAAAGCTGAAAGGTTTCGGAACCGGTCTCGCGCAGAACGCCGTTCTTGCCAAGCTCGCGCCGAGTGCTCTTTTGAATGTACGAATAAGTATCCAAAAGTTCTTCGACGCGGTCTTCGTTGTCCTGTAATTGTTTTAGAAGTTCGGCGATGTTCGGCAGCGGGTCGCCCGAATTTACGGGAAAGTCAAACTCTGCCCGATCCAATCGCGGCAAGACCTCGTAACTGTCAATGACGATCTGATATGTGGTTTCGCCATTTGTTAACGTTATCTTGTGCGGACGCTGCACCCGCCCGACAGGCCGATAATCCGCATAAGTGAAAGCCCGTTCAGCATCGGAGCCAATAATCTCGTCTCTGATAGGTAGTCCGGTTCTGCTGTCGAAAAAAAGGCGAAGTGCCGTACCTTTCGGCGACGTTAACTGAAGGACGTTGGTAGGCGTGCCGTCGATATTTACCTTGGGTGCAGACGATATCTTTGCTCGCTCACGTTTGTAATTCAGCCAAAGCGAACTTCGATACGCTGCCTCAGCCTGCATATTCAAGCTCGATTGGCCGGTGAGTGTTTGCAGGCCATCGCGCGAATCGCGTTCCCAACCCGAACGTCCGTTGTAGCCTGCTTCGTATTCGAATCCGTCCTGGTCATAGGCGATGTGGAACAGATTCGGCATCGCCGCCTGCATTACAAAACGGCCTTTCTTGCCGGTCGCGGGATCGGAAATAGTTCCGACAGCTTTCCAGATCGACGCGGTTTGAAGAGCCTTTTTACCTCCAAGGGCCTTCTCCGCGTTACTGAGAACCTTTGCCGGCGACTGAGCAAGTCCGGCTGTAGCAATTATGACACAAAAAGAGATCGATAAAACTGTACGGTTCATATAAGACATATAACGGAAAAGTTGACTTTGTGTTCAGACGTTTTTCTGTTCATCTGTGTTAGAAGGGAACAAGAATAAACCAAACAAATAAAGCGCGACCGCGAAGAACTGTATATAACCTGTTCCCGGGGCGAACTGTGGTATGTCCAATAGCCAGGTCATTGCCTGTTGCCCCGGATTTTCAATAATGCTCCGTAACCAACTTCGATCGCCCGGTGCTGCCAGATTCGCAAGCACGAGATATTTCACTACAAATGCCAATCCGAATAATCCGCCGAGCGAACGAAGAAGCTTTTTGGTGTCGAAATCAGCGAAAAGGTTGTTCCACAGCGTCCAGAAGAAACAAAACGAAATTATCCAATATGGCAGGCCTTGTTCAGGTATGAGCGAATTGAATAACTGCGTAGTTGCAGCGAAAAGGCTGAGAATTATCACACCGTTCGCGATGTTCTTTCGCATTGGAAAAGCTTCATTGAACCAACCATCAACTTGGACCAATCCGGATCGAAAATACAGCGTCAGAAGTATCGCCGCAAAGACTAAACAGAGAAGAGCGGGCTTTAGAAAAATGAAAGACGAATCGATCCCGCTAAGCCTTAGACCGCCTAGAAGCGTTACGGTAAGAAAGATGAACGGAAGGAAAAAATAGCGAATATAAAGGCGTTGGTTAGCTGACGAGTCTATTTTTTCGATCGCTTCATCTTTTACGAGCTCCGTCTCGATCAGGGCGGCCGACTCGGCGTCGATGATCTCGCCTGAAACCGTATCCGCGATCTCGACTTCTTCCAGGTCTGATATTTCTTCCTCTCGTTCTTTCATTATTCGGATTGCTACGGCATCAGAACGCTAAAGCGTGGTCTCTAAACTTATTTTCGTTCTCGGAAAATGCGCATTGGATTGAAATCGTCCGCCGTGATCTTCATACCTTCTTCGAGTTCAGCACGAAGTTCTGCCGGGGTCTTTAGCATCAGGTTCGCATCGTCTGACCGAAAATTTGGATCGAGTAACGAAACGCGTGTCAGAGTCTCTAATGATCGTGCGAACAACGCATCGTCACTTGAGATGCGTCCCCAGCCTTGTCGGTAATAGCTGTATGCGATGTAAAATTGCGTTTTGGCATCGCGCTTTTCCGGATCGGCCCTTTCAAATGCATCGCGGGCCGGAACAAAATTATCTTGACGGAAATAGGTAATACCTTGTTGGAACAGCATGGGATCGACCTCATAGGTTCCGGCAACGACAGTGCCTTTTGTGACGACGGTCTCGACGGTTTCTCGGGCCTTGATCGTAATTTCCTCAAGCGAACGAGGTTCGGCGGCATAGAGAAAAACAATGAACATGGCATAGCCTGCCATAGCGACCGATCCTAAAATCTGGATATACTTTTCGTTCATTGCTATAATCTTTCCTTCGATCAAGAATACACTTTCCGTCCGCCCTTTTGCGACATTTGCTGTCCGTATTGCTGCGAAAGGTATTAAAGACCATACCGCTGAACCTATGAAAACTATCAGACTTTTTCTTGCACTCGCCCTGTTCGCATCATTTGTATCGGCGCAAACGATCGCGGCAGATGTCATATTGATCAACGGCAAGATACGACAAATGGATAAAGGCAACTCGACGGCCAACGCGCTTGCGATCAAGGACAATACCATCATCGCGGTTGGATCGGATGCTGAGATACGCCGGTTCTCAGGTGCCGCAACGAAAACCATCGACTTGAAAGGAAAGACCGTTATCCCGGGTTTCAATGATGCTCATGTGCATTTCTTGGAAACCGGGCAGCAGCTATCTTCGGTCGATCTGCGTGATGCGAAAACACCTCAAGAATTTGTTGAACGGATAAAGAACTTTGCCGCCAAATTGCCGAAAGGCAGATGGATCCTTGGCGGAAAATGGGATCACGAGAATTGGACGCCAAACAACTTACCGACCGCTGCGATGATCGATGTGGTAACGCCGGACAATCCTGTTTTCATTGATCGTCTCGACGGGCACATGGCTCTTGCCAATTCGCTTGCGATGCGGCTCGCCGGCGTAAATAAAGAGACCAAAGAGGTTGACGGCGGCGAGATAGTAAGGGATGCAGGCGGAAATCCGACCGGTGTTTTGAAGGATTCGGCGATGTCTTACGTTAACCGAGTGATCCCGACCCCTAGCTGGGATGAGCGACTCGAAGCCGCACAGGCCGCAACCGACCACGCCGCTTCCTTAGGCATCACAAGCGTTCAGGATATGTCTGCCGGAACTGATGTCGGCGTTTATCAGGAACTTCTTCGCCGCGGAACACTAAAGACCCGAGTTTACGGCTGTTCACCGCTTGGCGATTATCAGCGATGGGAAAAAACCGGCGTACGCTACGCATTCGGCGGCGCGATGCTTCGGGTAGGTTGTCTAAAAGGTTACGCGGACGGAAGTTTAGGCTCGACCACGGCATGGTTTTTCGAACCGTATCTCGACGCCCCGAACAGCGTCGGGCTGGCGATGGCCGACGTGTTGACTACGATGCCAAAGACCATCGAGAATGCTGATAAAGCAGGACTGCAGATCCGAATCCACGCGATCGGCGATCGTGCGAATGCGACCATTCTCGATCATTTCCAGGCGACCGAACGAACTAACGGCCTGCACGACCGACGATTTACCATCGAACATGCTCAGCACGTACGGATCGAAGATCTAAAACGATTTGCTGGACAAAAAATCGTCGCTTCGATGCAGCCGTTTCACATAATCGATGACGGAAGATGGGCATGGAAACGAATCGACGAAGGCCGATTGAAGGGAACATACGCCTTTCGGACTATTCTCGATTCGGGTGGAGTTTTAGCGTTTGGTTCTGACTCGCCGGTCGCTCCGCTAAACCCGATCTGGGGCGTCTATGCAGCGGTAACTCGTAGGACTCTGGACGACAAGAATCCTGGTGGTTGGATACCTGATCAAAAAATATCGGTTGAAGAGACGGTACGCGCATTCACGTGGGGTTCTGCGTATGCGGAATTTCAAGAAAAGGTTAAAGGCACCTTAGAGGTTGGCAAGCTCGCTGATCTTGTGGTGTTGTCCGACGACATCTTCTCCATTGATCCGGTCAAGATCCGAGATGTAAAGGTGATGATGACATTCGTTGACGGAAAGCTGGCGTACGAGGCGAAGTGAGGCTTTTCGCCATAGTTATTACTTGCTTGGTCGGTGTTGTATGTTGCCTTGGGCAACAGGCTGCCGACCTTGTCATTTTGAATGGCGATGTTCGCACAATGGCCGAAAAGCGGCCGCGTGCTGAGGCCGTTGCTGTCACCGGAAACAAGATATCCGCTGTTGGATCGAATGCGGAGATTCGCAAACTTGGAACTGATAGAACACGGATAATTGATGCGAAGGGCAATTTGGTCTTGCCCGGCTTCAATGATTCGCACGTTCATTTCATGGCGATAGGGAACAAGTTTTCGTCGCTTGATCTGAGGAATATCTCCCACGCTGAGGCTCTCTACGAACGACTTCGGCATTTTTCCAGGTATCTGCCGAAGGGCCGTTGGATAGTTGGCAGCGGCGGAAGTGACCAGCTTTGGCAGCAAATAGATGCCAAACGTATCGATCAGGAAACCCAAAGTAACCCACTTTTTCTTTACAACACCGATGCGAAGTCGGCGTTGACTAACACGGCAGCGATCCGGCAAACGGCCAACGCGAAAGCGGACGCTGGACTCGTTACGGAAGTCGCTTTTCAACTGATCAGGCGGGCGATCCCGCAAGACCATGCTCGCAGATGGGCTGAGCTTGCCGAAACTGCATCAAACTATGCCACTTCATACGGCATCACAAGCGTTCAGGATACGGATTCCGATGACCACGCCGAGTTGTATCGAGAACTAGTGACTCAGGGAAGACTGAATGTCCGCATTTATGATTGCCTCGGGCTGTCAAATTGGAAAAAATATGCCGATGTCGGCTTGAAAGCTGCTGCGGGAACGGCGATGGTCCGAACCGGTTGTTTGAAAGGCACCGCCGAGGTCGATGATGAACGGAAATGGGAATTGATCCGCGATGTGATAGCAGCGGATAAAGCCGGATTTCAGGTCTTGCTTCATGCGATCGGTCAGAGACAAGTAAAGATCGCTGTCGACGTATTTGAAGCTGCGATCAAAGCGAATGGTTCTCGAGATAGACGTTTTCGAATTGAACACGCCGAACGGGCTGCACCTGAAGATATCTTGCGAATGGCGAAATTGAGCATAATTGCATCGGTTCAGCCGCATCTGTTTGGCAGGGTTAGCGAAGATTATCAGCCGCTGCGTAGTGCAAAGATACGTCTGGCCTTTGGTTCGGATGCTCCAATGACGGCGATCGATCCGCTTCTTAGTGTATCTGGAACGGGGAACGGAGCGATGGGGTCCGAAAGCCTCTGGCATTACACATTTGGTTCTGCTTATGCAGAATTTCAGGAGGGGTCTAAGGGGTCTATTGAGGCAGGGAAACTTGCAGATATCGTTGTCATTCGGACTGCTTCGGCAGCAAGGCCTGAGCCAACCCGTTCCGCTCTATTCACTATAGTTGACGGAAGGGTGGTTTATCAGGAAGATTAAAGTTAGATTGCGTTAGTTTTATCAGGAGTTGAACTAAATATGTATCGAATTATTTTTTCATTTTCACTTGTTTTATTGATCGCTGTAGCTGGATTCGCTCAGGACGAGCTTAACAGCAAAGGAGAGCCAGTTCACCGCAGCGTCCAGAATGCGGCGGTCGAATTAAAGAAAGGCGAGACCATCACACGCGGAGCCGAGCTTGCCAAGTCAGTTAAGAAGGTAAAGGTTGAAAAGGCACTTGCAAAACCTGCTGATCTTGCCGATACGACAGTCGAAGTGCAAGGTGTGATCGTCCGATCTTGCAAAAAGGAAGGCTGCTGGATGGAAATGGCCGACAAAGAAGGCGGCAAATCGGTTCGGGTCACTTTTGGCGACCACGCCTTTTTCATACCGTTGAATTCCGCCGGAATGAAGGTTCGGGCACAAGGTGTTTTTAAGACCAAGGTGCTTCCCAAGGATCACGTCGATCATCTGATCAACGATGACGGCGCGGTATTTGAGAACCGTAATCCTGATGGGACCGTTACCGAAGTTTCTTTTGATGCGACTGGTGTAATTCTGACCAAGACGGAGTAGTTGTTTCTCAGTAAATTCCCGCGGATGTCGTTGTATTGGTTCGGCATCCGCGGTTTTCGTTTGGGACATGAACTTTAATCAGCATTGCCCCGACAAATCTAGAACTGTGCTATCGTAAGACTGTTTTTTGTCAAATTTTAATAAACTATTCAGTCGGAGGCATTGGAGATGAAGATCTTTTCGATAATTGTTTTGGTTTTAGGAATTCTGGGTCTGATATTGGGTGTGTTGGTCACAGGTGTTTCGCTTGCACTGCCGGAACTTACGAGCGGTAGAACGAGCTGGGACGAGGCGATGATCGGCATTGTTGGAGGTGCCGTCGTCCTTGTTGTTTCGTTTATAATGTTTCTAGCAGGACTTATATTTTTCTTTATGGCCAGGAAGAAGGCCAAGCAGGGATAGGGCTTGCGTAGTTGAATGAAACCGTTTTTCATCAGGGATATAAAGATCGACCCGCCATTGATACTCTCGCCGATGGCAGGCGTGACCGATTACACTTTCCGCCGATTGATAAAGCGCCGCGGCGGCGTGGGTCTTGTTGTGTCTGAGTTTATCTCGGTCGAGGGCCTTACACGACACAACCCAAAGTCGAAGCGGCAGATGCGTTTCGATGAAGAAGAACGCCCATTCGCAGTGCAGATATTCGGCGGGCGCCCTGAACGTATGTCTTTGGGCGCTGAGATGGCTGAAGAGATCGGCGCCGATATTCTGGATGTAAACTGCGGCTGCCCGGCTCCGAAGGTAGTGAAAAATGGCGGCGGATCGGGATTGCTTCGCGAACCCGGAAAGCTGGAAGAGATCCTCAAAGAGATCAAGAAAGCCATTTCGATTCCACTCACGCTGAAGCTCCGAACGGGTTATACGGAATCGACCATAAATGTTGTGGACATCGCAAAAATGGCGGAACAGTGCGGCGTAGAACACATTCAAGTGCATGGCCGAACGCGTGATCAGGGCTATAAAGGTCTGGCAAATTGGGACTTGATCGGGCAGGTGAAGGCGGCGGTTAGTGTTCCGGTTTCGGGCAATGGCGATATTACTTCGATCGAATATGGAATGAAGAAATGGGGCGAAACGGGCGTTGACGGCATTTTGATCGGCCGCGGTGCGATGCAGAACCCATGGATCTTTCGTCAATTTGCCGATGTTCTGGAAGGTCGAGAACCGTATCAGCCGGACCTTGAAGAAAAGAAGGACGTATTGCTTGAATTTTTTGGAATGTGTCTCGAAGAAATGCCTGAGCTGGCCGCATTGGGTAAAATGAAACAGCTTGCGGGGCAATTCACAAAAGGGCTTCCCGGCGGAGCTAATTTCCGGCAGACGCTATATCACTCTCACTCGGCCGATGAAATTCTCGATAATATCACGATATACTTTGCTTCTTTTGCCAAAGACAACGGTTTTGGTACCGTGAATATTGCGGGCTTAGGCGGTGCGATGGTAATGAGTGAATCCTTACACCGAACTAGTTAAAAAAAGCCGCGTGAGCGGCTTTTTTCGATGGATTCAGCTTAGATAAAAGTACAACTTCTATCTTTGATTGATCGCTGCTTTTTCAGTTCGCTCATCAGCAAAGAGGATCGGAGCTACCATCGGGCGGTACTCTTCATTTATCTTAATGTAGGCATCAGTACGTAGGCTTGCGATAAATTTCTTATAGGCTTCGGGCATCTTTTCCTGCATGATCGCTGAGCGAACCGCATTCTCGTTGTATTCCGACTCGCTGCTTGCAGCTTGGCGGGCGTCGATTCGAAGGATCACAATGCCAAGGTTGTCCGCTTCGATCGGTTCAGTGAATCCACCTACCTTTACATCTTTTACGGCTGGTACGATGATCTCCGGAAGCTCGGAGACGATCAGCTTCTCGGCTTTGCCAATTCCGCGGGTCAATTGGCCCGGGTCGCCATTGGCAGCGGTTATTGCATCCCAATCGCCGCCTGCACGCAATTGCGTTAGAAGTTGTTTCGCACGATCTCTAACCGAATCTTCATTGCGGCCTGCGAACCCCAAAAACATCTCCGACACGGAAATAGTCTCGGGCTTTGTGAATTTTGCTTTATTCTTTTCAAAATAGGCTCGAAGATCAGTTGGTTTTGCTTCCCAATAGACCGCACGCTGAACATTTTGTACCAGAAGTTCTTGAGTCACCTGTCGCCGCCAACCTTCGCGGATCTGCTGCGGATCGACACCTTGTTTTTCCATTTCTTTATACAAGGCATCAAGTGTCTTAATGTTTGCTTCCTGCATTATCTGGAGCGCACGTTGGTTTACAGCGGCTTCGACCTCTGCGTCGAGCTTTAACTCTTTCGCCCGCTGGAGCACAAGTTCTTCATTGATCATATTCGCGATCAATTCGCCGCGCTGCTCGTTGACGAGCCGCTCTGCTTCTTCGCGAGATTTCCCGCGGCCGATCTCCTGATCGACGATCGTGCGGATCTCCCGATTAATGCGCGAAAGCGTGATCACGCCTTCGTTTACTTGGGCAACAACCTCGTCGATCACGCGGATCTCCGTTTCCTGAGCTCTTGCATCGGGAACGAGAACAAAAGCGAATAAAATAATAACGGCAACGTGCCGGGCAATTCGTATGGTCATATTGGTTTAATTAAGTGCCAAACTTTTACAAAGATTCGGGTTTTTGATGCTCAGAATACTTCATAGTTTGCACCTCTGGCGACAAGAAAACAAGAAACGGCGCCTATTCCGACTTTATTTATGGTAGCAAATTCCAGTAAATGTTCGACCCGGGGCATACGATTTGCCGAGATGTTGGACGTGTATTGAAATAGGTCAGCCGAAGATCACGAACAAAATGGGAAGTTTAACAGATCGATCTCTGAAATTAGTATTGGTGTTGGTCGTCGCGATACTGGTATTTTATGCTTCACTTGTCTTTTCCGCGGACGCATTGACTACGGATCAACATTCTCAAGTAGAAGGTGCGATCGAAATACTCCATTCTTCCGGTTTTAAGGATGAGGCATTTCTTCTTAAGCGCATCGTTGTGTTTCGGTCTAACGACAATTGGCTTAATGCATCGGTCGAAAAAGAGAATGCGTTTGCCGCGACAAATTTTCCCTTTGGAATAATCACACTTTACGCCGATTTTTTTGAAAGAACCGTTGACGATACCGAACGAGCTGCGATCCTTCTGCATGAGGTTCGTCACGTTTTAGGCGAAGACGAAAAGCAGGCCTATGAATTCGTATGGAAGAATCGCCAAAAGATCGGCTGGGTTCACGATGATTATCGTGGAACAGAACTCTGGGCGATCGTGTTGAAACAGACCCGCGAGCATGTGCCGCTGCTATTCATCTGCGAATTTAACATTGACAATGACTGCACTTCCCCGCCACGAACGATTCTCGATAACTCTCAAACACCATAGATGATCTAAGCCCTTATTTGCGCGAGCGCTCTTTCGATCGAACCGACCAGCGGACCTTCGAATGAGTTGCATCGCAGGACACCACCCGGCGAGAACGAGAATGCAGGATCGCTATTCACCAGATCCATAAGCTTTTCCGGAGCGATCTTTGAGTTTTCGCTCAGCTTTACCGCGAAACCGCTGACCGAGGCATCTATCGAAAGGATCATTATAGATTCGGCGATGTGTCGAAGATTCCCGAAGGAAAATAGATTCTCGACAGATTCCGGAATCCGCCCATAACGATCCAAAATTTCATTCCGTACTGTTTCGATCTCAGCCGGAGAGCGTGCAGAGGCTATACGTTTGTACGTTCGAAGCCGCTGGCCCGTGTCGGAAATATAGTCCTTAGGTATCGCAAGGTCGATGCCCAAATTAATTGCGACGCTCACCTCGTCAGTAACTTCATCACCGCGAAGTTCACCGATGGTTCTCTCAAGCATCTTTGTATAAAGATCGAATCCCAAGGCATCGAGATGGCCAGACTGCTGGCCGCCGAGGATGTTACCGGCTCCGCGTAATTCAAGATCCAGAGCAGCAATACGGAAACCCGCACCGAGATCGGAAAATTCCCGAATTGCAGAAAGACGCCTGCGTGCGATGGGAGTCAGTTCGATCTCGCTCGGGATCAGTAAATACGCGTACGCCCTACGATTCGAACGGCCTACGCGTCCGCGAAGCTGATAAAGCTGGGAAAGGCCGTAGTTATCGGCACGGTTAATGATTATGGTATTTGCACGCGGGATGTCGATACCGTTCTCGATAATTGTTGTTGCGACCAGCACGTCGTATTTATAGTCAATGAAATCTAGCATCACCTGCTCCATTTCCTTTTCATTCATTTGTCCGTGACCGATGGCGATGCGGGCATTTGGAACAATGTTTTGAACCAATGCGGCTATCGATTCAATGGTCTCGACACGATTATGAATAAAGAAAACTTGCCCGTTTCGAGCTAGTTCGAGATCGATCGCGGCACGGACCACATTCTCAGAGAACTGTACGACCTGCGTATTGATTGCAAGCCGGTCGCGCGGCGGTGTTTCGATCACGGAAAGATCCCGCATTCCGAGCAATGACATATTAAGCGTACGCGGGATCGGCGTCGCCGAGAGCGTTAGCACATCGACCTTCTTCTTTAGTTGTTTGAGCTTTTCTTTGTGAGCGACACCAAACCGTTGTTCTTCGTCCACAACGACCAAACCAAGCTTCGGCAGTTTTACATCGTTGGAGAGCACACGGTGTGTCCCGATCAAAACATCCACATCGCCTTTCTCCGCGGCGGCAACAACCTCTTTTTGTTCTTTGCTTGTGCGGAAACGTGAAAGCAGATCTATTGTTGCCGGGAACGCGGCGAAACGCCGTTTGAATGATTCGTAATGTTGGTACGCGAGGATGGTCGTCGGTGTAAGTATGGCGACCTGCTTGCCGTCCATCACGGCTTTGAATGCGGCACGCATCGCAACTTCGGTCTTGCCATAGCCTACGTCGCCTATTATCAAACGATCCATCGGCCTAGGCGTTTCCATATCTTCTTTTACGTCTTCGATCGCTTTGCCCTGATCGACCGTCAATTCAAATGGAAACGCGTCTTCGAATTCATGCTGCCACGGAGCATCGGGCGAGAATGCGTAACCCGAAACCAGTTTGCGTTCGGCGTAAAGCTTCAACAGCTCGTCCGCCATATCGCGCATCGCACGCTTGGCTTTCGCCTTTGTTTTTTGCCATCCAATGCCGCCGAGCCTGTCGAGTGTCGGGGCCGTCGATTCGCCCGAAGAATATCGCGAAACAAGATCGAGCCGTTCGACCGGAACGAAGAGCTTTGCCCCGTCCGCATAAACGAGCAGCATGAACTCCCGCTCAGCACCTTGAGCAGAAATCGTCTGAAGACCTTCAAATTTTCCGAGGCCGTGATCGACGTGAACAACAAAATCGCCCGGCTTTAGATCGCGAAAGTCCGAAACGAAGGCGTTTAAATTAGAACGTCGGGGCTTGTGTTCAGTTTTGCGAGTCTGTGTTTCGTCCGAATCTCCAAATATGTCCGATTCGGCGATAAATACCAGGCCTACTACCGGCATTTCGAAACCGGACGAAAGATCGCCGACAATGATCGAATCGCGATCAAACGCGATCTCGTATTCGCGGAGTATCTCTTCAAGCCGTTCCGCCATTCCGGCCGAACGCATCACAAAGCGGTGCCGTAAAGGAGCATCCGAAGTTTTCAGGTGGGCTGTGAAATCTGCCAACCGTCCGCCGAATTTACGCGTTGGCCGAGATGTTGTCTCGATGTCCGTACTTTTTTCCGCGGTGGAGAAAAGAAACAGGCTTGGCCGTTCACCTTTGGCTGCGTCTGTTCCCAGCGAGAATTGTTCGTTGGTCGCCGCTGCGGTTCGACCTAAAGCACGCAGATCCAATCGGGAATTGCGTTCGAAACGCTGACGGAGATCGTCGGGTTCAAGATAGAGCGCCTCGGGCGGCAACCCGACCTGGCCAAGTTCGGCAAGTTGATCGAATTTGCGTTGGATCTCCTCGAAAAAGCTCCGGGCATTCTCTTCGATGACGGAAGGTTCGTCGATCACGAATACCGCATCTTGCAGCAGTTCGAAAGAATTGCCTCTGAGTGGCCTCGCGAGCGGCACTAAAAATTCCCAACCGCCGAATGTCTCTCCCGCGTCGGCGAATTCGGTCCGGTCTTTCAAGGCTCTGCCATATATCTCATCGGAAAAGCTTTCACGGGCGAACTCGGCCCAGAGCCGCATATCGTCACCGGTCACGGAATATTCCCGCATAGGCGCAACGGTTACTGCTCGTACAATACCTGTCGAAAGTTGGGTTTCCGGATCGAATTCGCGCATCGAATCGACCGTATCGCCAAAGAATTCGATCCGTATCGGCAACGAAGCTGTCGGCGACCAAACGTCCACGATTCCTCCGCGCAGCGAAAACTGGCCGATATTTGCTATCGGATCTTCGTTCACATAGCCGGCCGCGATGAGGCGTTCGGTCAGCAGTTCAGGAGCGATGTCGGAATCTGTCCTGAGTTCAACCGTAAGCCGTCCGATCTCATCCGACGAAGGCAAACGAGTCAGCAGCGAACGGATCGGCAGTGTAAGAAAGTCTATCGAGCAGGCTTGCAGGCGATGCAATGTCAACGCGCGGAGTTCTAAGGTCTCGGCGTGCGGCGAAAGGCCGGAATAAACGTCAGTTTCAAATGCAGGGAGCACGGCGGCTGCATCAGGCCTTTCGGTAAAGAATTCAAGATCGCGACGCCATTCTTCAGCCGAGGCGTTCGAATCTGTAACGATGGCAAAACGCTTGCCGGTCTGCCGGTGGAGTTCGGCCAGCACGAACGACTTGCTCGCGACCGATGTCAGCCCTCCGAGGGTTACAAGGCGAGCTCCGCCATTAACCGCCCGGGCGACATCATCAAACAAAGCCATTTCCTTTCCGGTTTGCATAAACGCAGATAACCACAGAAAACATGAATGGCAGGGGCTGTTCGAACCGGCCACACGTTTCCTATGGATAAAACCAATTGTGCCACATCGGCGAGAAGTTTGCCGTGCGCGAAGCGGTTTTCTATAATCAAGGCTTCCGCCAAGTGAGTAAATATGGACATTCCGTCATTTGAAGAGATCATCGAACCGAACGACCAGACCGAGGCTCGCCGCGAAGGACTTGAGAAGCTGCGTACACTCGTCGGTATCGTTTATCCGAACAAGTTCGCGCGATCCGCGATCACCGGCAGCGAAGACACCATCACCGCATTGAAAGCGTTCGGGCCGGTCGTCGATGTCGAACAGCAAATGGCGGCGATCAAGGCTGAACTCAAGGAAGGTGAACGGCCGCCCGCCGAAAAGAAGGATGCGTTCAATGAACAGCTTAAGGCCGTCGGCACGGTTCGCATCGCCGGTCGCTTGACCACGCCGACGCGTGGGAATTTTGTTCATCTAACGGACGGCATCTCGAAACTTCAGGTTTATTGCAATAAAAAGGGCCCGCTTGCTTTGGTCAAGAACGACGGTGAAGGGACGCTCGACGAGGCGAACGGCTGGGCCGCTTGGCAGTTGCTTGATCACGGTGATTTCATCGGTGTCGAAGGCTATCTGTTCGTCACGAATACCGGTGAGGTATCTGTTCACGTTGAGAAATTGCAGTTTCTCGTGAAGGCGATGCTGCCGATGCCCGACAAAATGCACGGCATCGCCGACCCGGAGATCCGCCAGCGTCAGCGATATGCCGACCTGATCGCTTCGAGCCTACAGGTTAAGTCAGAACCGCCTGCGTCAGCAGGTGGCCAGGAACTCACAACACGCGAGACATTCGAACGCCGTGCAAAGTTGATCTCCTCGATCCGCCGTTACCTGGAAGATCACGGCTATGTTGAGGTCGAAACGCCGATGCTCACGCCAAAGGCGACGGGTGCAGCGGCCAAGCCTTTTGAAACGCATCACAACGCGCTCGACATAAAGCTCTATGCCCGCATCGCGCCCGAGCTTTACCTCAAGCGGTTGGTCGTCGGCGGCTTTGAAAAGGTTTACGAACTCAACCGAAATTTCCGCAACGAAGGCATCTCGTATAAGCACAATCCGGAGTTCACGATGCTCGAATTCTACTGCGCCTACATGGACGTGAACGGCATGATGGATTTCTGCGAAAAGATGCTGCTAAAGTCTGTGCAAAAAGCGACTGGCGGAACTGTTGTTAAGTACAAAGGAAACCTCATTGACTTTAATCACTTTGATCGGTTGACAATGAAATCTGCGATTGTTCATTACGCGATCGAAGATTTTCAGTTTATAAGTGGGGATCCTATAAACGAGCTTCATTTGGATGATCCAACGACGTTAAGATCAATCCGACTAATGCCCGTTCTTATTAACGAAGCTATGCCAAACACACACCTCTTTGGCGATGATGTCCTACGAAGTAGGGAGATCTTGGCTAAACAAAAATCCGACTTTATTTTGGCTAACCGTGATAACTATTGGAATCTCGCCTCTGATATCGCCTTAGGTAGGCATACAGAGGCTCAATTAAATGCGTTGTCAGTTGCGGAACTTCGAGAATGGGAACACATCACCGCCGAGTTTGGTGGTAGTGAGGAACAGGAGCGGACAAAGAATATACTTGCACTTTTCGAATCGTACATCGAAGAACTTGTGATCCAACCAACGTTCATCATCGATTTCCCGAAGTCGATCTCACCGCTTTCAAAAGCCTCGCCGGAGAATCCGCAGATCGCCGAACGCTTCGAGCTTTTCATCAACGGGATGGAGGTCGCGAACGGCTTTTCGGAGCTGAACGATCCGAAGGAGCAGTACAATCGCTTTGTCGATCAGATGGCGCAGCGTGAAGGCGGTGATGAAGAGGCGATGGTCTTGGACGAAGATTACATCCGAGCCCTCAGTTACGGAATGCCTCCGGCGGCCGGGATCGGCATTGGCATCGACCGCCTTACGATGCTGCTCACAAACAAGCATTCGATCCGCGACGTCATCCTGTTCCCACACATGCGGCCTGAAAAGAATCGGCAAGAATCGGAAGAAACCGCGTCGGATAACTAGAGGTTAATACTAATGCATAGTTACATTCGAACCACCGGGCTTACACTCCTTTTATTGGCAATGATGTGGACATCCGTCGTCGGACAAAAAGCTAACAGTTCCGCCCTTTTCCCAAAACCTGAGCGGCTAAAGCTCGTTGGCATCGGCGAACCCGATCCGAATGTCAGTTGGGAGTTTCAGAAGTATATCCATGCTGCGTTTTACCCGATCGGCTGGTCGCGCGACGGCAAGTTTGCGTATCTATGGGAACCGGCTGATGAAGCGTGCGGCTGTTATTTTGCGGAGATCATCGTTCAGGACCTAAAGACCGACAAGATACTTTGGAAAGAAAAGATCGACGGAGAGATGGAACCGAAAATACCTGAAACACTCGAGAACTTCTGGCCGAACGTGCAGAAGCGTTTTTCTGCAAAGCTTCGACAATACAAGATCGAACCCGGACAGGTGTTTGCGTCGGTCCATCCGCAGATAGGTTTTGGCGACGATCGGCTTACGCCACGTGTAAATGTCGATATCAAACACGACGACATATACGAGGTCGAAGGTTCGATCACGATCGAGATGATCTCCGAAAAGTCGGGTTCCAAAATCCTGAGCACCAGCGTGTATAAGCCGAAAGACCTCAATGCAATTCGCAACGCCGAGATCGGCGGTTCGCTGATCAGCCCCTTCGAACCAAGGGCCGCGGTTATCGTCGTCGAAGAACATCGCGGCTACGAAGGCCCGCCGAATATTACAAAAATCAGGATCGTTGGCTCAACGCTGAATTCAGGTTTTAAGAAATAATTCGTAATTCGTAATTCGTTATTTCCTTTCCGTGGAAATCCGCGTTGATCCGTTGTTAAATTCTCTGACCACTGCCGACCGGCCACTGCCAAAGTGTTAAACACTCGCCCCGATTTCGCCATTTTTTGAACCATTGCTCCGTAACTTTGCTCTACTTTTCCGTAACTTTGGCTTAAAGTTCCGTAACTTTGATCCGTTGTTAGATAAAATTTCGTACTGTTTTAAGACATCCGGCTCCATCCCGAATCAATCAACCCTTACCTCTTCAACAACGTACCGCGTTTTCCACAGCTGTGGAAATTTCCTAGCGGTTCTGCCAAAGTGTTAAACACTTCCTCGAAATACCGTGCAAATCCGCGTTGATCCGTTGTAGTAA
>CAZXTS010000022.1:0-24213 GCA_964643745.1 uncultured Chloracidobacterium sp. | reverse complement strand
TTTCTGCCAGCCGCTTGTTTCCGTTCTACGCGAAAGATAGTTGACTACTCGCCTGGGCCAGACATTCCGGGGTAAGATATTTGAGCCATTCGGCTACGGTGAGATATTTTAGGGGAGCACCGGTGAGCAGCGCATCGTCCAGGCCCTTGATAGTTCTGTTCCAAGCCACGATCCGAACATCTTCGGTATACGCGAAGGAAGTCTGATCCGAACAGCGAAGCCGCAATAACGCCGCTAGAGCGCGTGCGACGTGCGGATTTGTAAAACTGTCATTGTCAAATGCGATCTCAAGAGGATTTCGTCGGGCCGTCTCAACGATCTCTCGATGGGCAGTCGCGACGCCGCTGTTTCCGACGACGTACCTATCGGTCAGAAACTTCTGCACGGTTGCGGCTTTTAGGGCTCCTTCCGTAACCAAGACAGGTTTCTTCAAACGAGAACCGGGATCGGCATGATGCAGCGGCGATCCGGGACCGCTGCCCATAGCTTCCCGCGCCGAGGATAGCCATAAATAATTCCCCGACCAGTTCTGCACATACTTCATGAACCTGATCTGACAAGCTCGTATTAGTCCATCAGGCCCGACGAACGGGATCAGCATCAGTTCATCACTCGATTCGAATCTGCTCCAAAGACGCCATTCGCCGGCAGCATCCTTCCAGAAGCCGGGGATGCCGGCGAATGAGACAGGCTCTCCGTCAGTATCTTTTGCAATGATGTCAGCCAGTCTTTTGACCAAGACTGCTCTTTCTTTGACAGTTTTGGGGAGGCTTCCGTAGTGTGAAAAGTCGAAAATACCGCGTTTCTGAAGTCCGCCTCGCCCACTCACGATCTTGTAATTATAAGACGCAGGCGAGAGTTCAATTAGGTTGCGGTAAACCCGGTCCCTTATGGTGGCAGACGCGGGGATGAATCTTGAAACAATGGATCTCTTCCGGTCGGGAGAACGATCAAAAGGTCGATTAAAACTGACGTCGGAATTCTGTTTGTAATATACGCCCCAACCGTAGCGACTGATCCGATCTGCGTTCAAAGTTGAGCGTGCACAGAAGGAGATCGTTTCCGTCACGGTCGTGCTGCACCAATCAGGCTTTCCGCAAATGCCGCACGGACATTTTTTTGAGACTCGTCGGTATCCGGTAGCGGTCATCTTTAACGGTTCATCCGTCGCCTCCATCTTCCCGTCTGCCGCCTGTTTTTCCGTAAAGTAGTGTGACCTTCGCCCGCATGTTCGACACTGAAATAAAAATGAACTTGTCAGGCAGAATGAATATGTTCGGCTTTTCTATTCCGACGGGTGTCGAAGATTTCAACATCCGTGTCCGAACGGATCTAGGCGTCATCAATGCGTGGAATACTATCTCGGCCGTTGTCGGGTTTTGTCGCCGATTGGTAAGGCTTTTCTAATCATCCCTTCCGCACTGAGTTTCTCACAAAGCATTGAATCTACTTGGTTTTTGTCATCCGCATCGCCTCGGCAGCCACTCAAGTAAGGCGACCTCTACAGTCGATCGAATTTGTCGGCGACTGTCGCCGACAGTTCGACAAGATTTTTATACATCCGTTCAGACCGGACCGAACTCTCCGAATCATTGATTTCCGTTCCTAGTTTCAGAATTGCATTTTGTGAAGTCGCCACAGATTCCATAAAAATCTTGTCGATCCACGAAGTCACCGATACATTTTAGGATACTTGACAAAGACATGCGGATACATTTAATTTTATCGTTTGCCAATTTACATGCAGAAAACTGACGCGTCAATACCGAGTGCTTCCGCGTCCTTCCTTCATAAAAATGTTGGACTAGATTCCCAATATCTAGCGAACAAGAGAAGTTCGATCACACTTAATACTTCGGCTTCATCTCCTCCAGACGCCGATCCATATCCCTGAAGAATCCAGTCACAACGGTCGAGACCATCCGCAGCCGCGCGGCTTCCATCGCCGCCGTTTGATTTATCGAAGCTGCCTCACTTCGCCCTTCGAAATTGAGTTGGTTGGCAACACGCTCCATATCGGCAGATCTACGAATTCCTGAGAGCTGGATACCGGCTCCCTGACGGCTGCTTGATGCGGCGATACTGCTTCCCTGGTTTATGGCCGCGATATTCTGAGAAGCCTGGCCCTCAAGAGCTTTGTTGATATCGCTTTGATAGGTATTCGATGCGTCGATCTTCTGGTCGGCGACGATCTGCGTGTTGCTGTTTTGCAGAGAGGTATTATCAAGCGTCGTGGAGTTCATCCGCTTGTTAGCATCCTGCATGACGTGCTGGTCGCGAGACCAGTCGTATAGCTCAACCCCCTTGCGAACCGGAACAGTTGTACCGGCGATGGAGGTGCCTCCGGGGATGAACTCGTATTTCATCATCCCGAAGTTCTGCAGCATTCCCTGACTGCGAAGGCTCGTCTCCTTGGCGGCGTCAAATATCCGTCCGTCCTGAGTTCCTTGTGCTTCCGCCTGAACGCCAGTGATCTCCCGGCGCGTTGCGGCCGAACTGCTGAGGAGTCCGAACGTCTTGTTTGCCTCGGCCATGAGGGTTTGGGTTACCTGGTTAGCCCGGATCTGGCCGAGATTTGTGACAAGGCCGCCCTCGACGCCCGCTACGGACGATACAAGCCTTGCATCAACTGATTGATTGGCGGCTTCGAGAGCTTTTTTTGCTGCCATTTGTTCTGCATTGTAGATGCCTTGTATCTGGGTGTTTTCCGCCTGACGGTGAATGGCTGCACCTGCGACGATGCCATAAGTCTCCAAAGCCGCTCCGAGAGATGTGAGCATCCATCCCATAGATATCTGCGATACGCCTTCATACACTTGCCCGCGAAGAACCCGATAGCTCAGCCACGGGACAAGGATGAAACACAGGCTGGAAACAAAGAACATGATCGTGACGATCAGAGCGCTTGAGGCGGGATCGTATGCTCCATTGGTGATTATTTGAGCCGTAGTTGGATCAAGAGAAAACACACTTTCTCCGTTGTAAATGGAGAGTGCCAGAAGCCCGATCCCGTAGCAGACGTATAGAGTTATTTCCTTTACTATCGGGAATGCAACGGCAAAAGTGGCGACTCCCCAGCAGAACGGGTAGAAGATCTGATTCGCGAATTTTTCATCGAAACCGAATGCTGACAGCACGGGCGCGGCAAGTTTCAACCCGATGAGAATGAACAAACCTGCCAATGACAGAAAAACTGCGCCAAACTTTATGATGTTCTGTCCGATGACCATAAAGGTGAACATGCGGGGCATATCCCAGCCGAGGACGTTCATCTCGCTGGTGATATCTTTCACAGATGAGTTTTTGTCAGTTATGATTCCCACAAGGCCAGGCTCACCGTTCGGCAACCTTTCCGCAAGGAGTTCGTTTGGGTCTTCGACCGCAAAGTTCGCCCGTACATACTGCTTCATCTTCTCGTCGAACTCGGCGATGAGTTGGTGGTTATACGCTCTGACCGGACGTGAAAAGAACTTTCCGGTTATTGTCAGCGCGTCGATGATGAACGGACTGGCACCGATCACAACCATGAAGATGATGGTCCTGGCACCCCAGGCGACAAGCTGTTCGGGACCGATTCCGCGATTGTCATGGAACCGGCGAATGAAGGCCACGATCAATACAAAGCTGGCGATTATCCAAGCCAGGAATGTCAGTATCGGCATCAGCGGCCTCACGATCGCGTCCAAGATTGACCTGAACAGCCATTGCTGTCCGGTCAGCATGAGGTTCTTTATCTGCTCGCTGAAACTCGGCGCAGGCGGTTTCGGGGGAAGAACCGGGCCGGGGGGCGGTGTCGCAGTCGGGTTCGCAGGATACTGGTTTTCGAACTGCTGCAATGCAGGCGCAGGGCTTCCGTCTAGCGGAGGCATGAACGGCGAATCACTGTTTATGGTAGTTATAAGATCGTTCGCCGTGACAGGCTGCCCGTTTATGGTTCCGATGGGGGTCTGCCCCTCGACACGCGGAGGGCGTGGGGGGCGAGGCGGCCTTTGTCCGGCCGCCGTCGTAAGAAGGCAGGTGTAGAGGAGGGGTGTTAGCAGGATCGTGAGTGCGGCAGCCATGCCGCGCGATGTTCTGTTGACTTTCATTGGCTTGCTTTATCCGATCTAAGGTAGTTGTGTCTATGGAAGAGGGTTCTGGTAAACGTCTTCATCCCAGACCTCGTATCTTTCGAGTTCGCGAAGAAATGCATCCGACGCTTGTGTGATACTCGTCATCATCTCCGTCGTTCGGCGGATCTCTTTTCCGAACTCGGTCATCTGTTCGACCTTCAGGCCATAAGCTTTGAACTTTGCATGGATCTTTGCTTCCAGTTCGCGAAGCTGGCCTTCGACGGTTGTGATACGGAGGTTAACGGCAAGCATCTGGTCGATCAGCGACTGAACGCCGTCCTGATTGGCATCTGGGTTTGAGGAGATCACCCGTGTCGCGTCTGCGATCCGCTCACGCTCTTCGTAGAGTTTTGCGAGATCGAGCAGCATGTTCTCCCGGTCAAAGAGCATTCGCTCAAGTTCCGAGTCAAGCTTTGCCAGACGCTGGAGATTGGCAAGCTCCGCATCCGCACTCCGTCCGATCGAATGGCGCAGAAAATCATCCAGATCGCGTCTATTGGCTTCCATATCGAAGATGCCGTTCTTGAGACGCCTGGAAATGTTGACGACGGAATGGATCTGACTCGTTATCGTGGCTTCGATCCGTTTCTTTAGCTCAAAAGTTCCGCGAATAAGGCGTCCAAGCATCGCGTAGGTGGTTATCAACTGCTTGTGTCGCATCACCTGCTCGTCTACCTTGTCGAGGATGCCGCGCAGGTTCGTCACGCTTTCGACCATCTTTTCGTACTGCCGTACAGCATTCTCGTAGGTCCGGATGTAATGGTTGATCGTCTCAACCCAACGAGCAGCCTCCTCCACTTTCTTTGAGAGTTGAAGAGCGTATTGCGAAGGATCGAATACGGTCCACTGTGCATGGACGGGCCGAACGTCAATGCCGATAAGCAGCGATGAGAGGATGGCGCTGAATACAAGTTGTTGTACAAAGCCAGTTTTGTGTCTGTTCATTTAATATTGCCTCCCGTAAGTTCTTGTATATCGGCATCCAACAGCGATGTAAGACCTATTGCCGTAAGCCCGCTCGGATACCTTGCGGCGAGCCAGGTGACGATAAAGTCGAGCGGAAGATCGGGACGAAGTTTCTCGACAAGTCTTCGGGCGTTCGCTTCATTTGTGTCATTAGTGTTTGCCCAGAGCACTACGGGAGACAGATGTATCTCCGCCATTTGGACTATCTTGTCGGCACCGCTTCCGATCACAAAGACCCACTGTGTATACCGGCCATACTGATTCCTGATACCTCGGATTGCGGCAATGGTTTCCGGTGCAAGTTCGCAGTCATCCGCAAGCCGCTCGAACCCGCCGATCTGCTTGCCGACCATCTTGACGCCTGAGTTCTTTACAAGATCGATGCCGGTGACATTCGGCTGCTCGGGTGTTCCGGTGAAATGCTCGTATGCCTGCGAGAAAAGTATCGTCACCAAGCCTTCCTTTCGTCCGGTTACGGTCGCTTCCGCGATAAGCTCCTGAATCGCCGGAAAATGCCGATTGATCTCTCGCATTTCGTCACACACGAAAAGGATCGGGGTCTTCTGGTTTTGAGCGTTCTCTTCGCCGATCTCCTGCATGATCTGGGCGCTGATCCGGAAACCGACGCTCTCGCGTATCTTTTCGTCGAGGCCGCTGATTCCGGAGAGTTCAAAGACATCGAACATTGACGGCTCGTCGTAATCGGGATGGGTCGGTGCATTAAGCCATGGGTCTTTTCTGTGAATGTTAAGCTTTAGATAAAGCTCATTAGCTTGCTTTTCTTCGCCGGCATTCCAGTGATAGCTCTTCAGGATGTCCAGGAAATGCCCGAGAGTCGGCTGGAACTTCGGGCGGCCGTGCCCGTTTCGCGAGATTGCCATCTTGTAGACCTCATCGATGACAGTCGACGCGACGGCGCTCGTGATCGCATCTGATTTCGGAGTCTTGCTCAGGATCAGGATGTCGGTAAGAACCATCGCGAGCTGCCGTTTAGAGGCCGGAATGCCCTTCTCGATCCCGGGATAATTCCAGATATTGATAGGCTTTGGGTCTGCTTCGGTAAACTCGATATGCCGACCACCAAACAGCCTGCATATCGGCTTGAATGAGTGGCGGTAGTCCATCACTCTCACCTTCACATCCCCGCGATGTGCCCGGATGTCGGTGATCAGCATGGACGCGAGGAGTGACTTGCCCTCGCCCGATGCCGCCGTCACGATCACGGTCGGCGATTTGATAAGAGATCGGTCATAGAGGTCCAGGCCAAACATCTGACCGTTCGGCGTCGTGAAGATGCTGTGCGGACGCGGGCTGCCTCTCCAACTTGTCTCGGTGGGGACAAATGCAATTACAGAATCCGCCGTTTCGGTTAGCTCCTGGCCGGTTCTGTCGGGCGAAAGCTCGCCGGCAAGCATTCTCGGATAAAGAGCCCGCTGACGAACCGCATCCTCTCGAACCGCATCGGCTCCGATCTTTTTTCTTATTGCCGAAATAACCGCATCGCACCGGTCATCAAGTATCTCTAACTGACGCCTGGTTTCGCGTGCTCCTTTGGACCTGTCGGCAAACACGATTACATTCATACGAAGACGGCATATCTCTTCGTTGTCCGCTTCTACCTGTTCGAGAAGGTTCTCAAGATCGCCCTTGATGACGACGGCGTCCTTCTTGAGATTCCGAAATCCAAGCCAGGTATTGCGGCTGCCTTCGATCCGGTCAATGCGTTTTTGAAGATCCTTCTTGGCAGACTGTTTCTCGGTGGTCATCAGATCGACCACGATCTCATGTGGAAAACAAAGGTTGCGTGTGGCGGCGAGATACCGCATGACATCTGCGGTTACGAAACCGTTCGGGAGACTCTTGAGGCTCACCAGGCTTGCGGGCGTGCCGTTGTGACGAACGAAGTATCCATCGGAGCTCTCGACACACGTACTCGATAGATATCTTCTTATATCGATCCGTTTGGCATCCGGCAGCGTCGGAACGGATGCATTATCGCGTCGGTGGCCTGCAAACAGCTCAGCAAACAGTTCGTCGGATCGCATTTCGCGCAAGCTCAACTGCTTTGGAAAATTCGCCTCAAATGCCTGAAAGACACGCATCGCTTTTGCCCGGCACTCTTTTTCGGTTTTGAGTTCTCGCGATACCAGGCCCTCGCCGCCGGAATTCCTGACCTTCACTATGGGATCCCGCAGGAATCGGAGAAAGCCGTTTTCGCGAACCGAGCGAATAATGGAAGGAAACGAGCTGCCCAATAAACTGTTGTCAGCCTTATCTCTCACCGGCACTCGTAGCCAGACGCATGCGGTCTGCCGCATTACTTGTCCGGAGCGGATCGCTTCCTCGTAAAGAGATAGATTTGTGGCCTGGAGCACGCAGGCTATGGGGTCGCTTCGTTCACTGTTTCTTGTGCGGAGGTGATCCTTTAGCACCCTGCCGTCATCGACCGCATTTTGAAAACGAAACTGGATGACTGTGTTTGGCGGTTTCTCGAACTTGAGGATCGTTTTCAGATCCTCGATCCGCTGTTCGGTGATACGGCCGTCGTCATACAAAGTATTTGCCGGTTCGAAGCTGTATGCCTTCCCGAAGCTTCCGTCCCGATAACGGATGATGTTGTCTTCGAGTCCCAGGATCTCGGTCGGGAAAAGCCGTCCGGTCTCTCCCGGGATAGTAGCAGTCGGTTTGGATATCGCTACGGGGTCAAGACCCTTGATCGCATTTCGATGAAGCCTGAAATGAGGGAAAACACGCCGGCCGATCACGAGACCGATACCTGCGAACAGAAAACTTCCAAAAAGAGTTATCGCAACATGTGCGAAAGTTAGATTTGCTGTATCCATTTGTATTGTTTCCTTAATCGCGAATCCAGTCCGCTTTCTCCAGTTCCGAATTCAGAGGGGCTCGAAATGGTACTCGCCTGTCCGCCATAGCATCGAACTTCTGAGACAGCCAGCACTCGGGTTTGCTTAGGCGGAGATAGTTGAACGTCCCAAGCAGAACAAGGAACGTAAATAAGCCAAGCGGAAACCCAAGCGGCACATATCCGAACCAAAGCCCGAATACGAACGGAATGAGATAAGCCACCCCGGTCGGAATGAGGATGTACTTCCAGTCGGTCGAGTAAACCCCGAACCTCTTCAGCCCGCGAAAAACATTTGGCCGTGTCGCTCGTCGTCTCATTGAGTTTCTCCTTAGAAATTTGTATCGATTCCAACTGCGCGGCCTTGTGCCAGCTGCCAGAAGACGGCCACGATCGTTCCGAATGCGAACGAGAGAAGGGAACCGAAGGCCTGGTTTCCCCATTCCTTCCCTGTCATCTTGTTGTAGATAGCCCATGCGACACCTACCGCACCAAGGCAAAAGAGAATTATTGCCATCAGTTTTAGTGCTTCACGGATGATGTTCGAGAGGTTGCTCGCATCGCCGGTAAAGATCGGCCCCTGGGCAAAAAGGATGTTTGTGAAAAACAGTACTGCCGCGACCGGGGCTAAAGAGGCAGCAGTTCGTTGTATCGTCTTTTTGAATTTCTTCATTCTTGTCCTCGCTAGAAAAGTTCTGTTGACGGTCCTCGTCGGAAACGTCTTGACCGTCAATGACTCGACACGCTCTGCAAGGCTCGTGCCGTGCGCATGAAGAGTGTGTTGGCACATCGCTTGCGAACGCCCGCTTCATGCGAAAACAAGATCACATCGTAGCTGTTCTCCTGCTGTTCGGATCTCTCGTTAGTCCGCTGGCGATCTCATCTCAATCCCGCTCGACATTCACAAGGACAACTCTTTCGAAGATGGATGTACTTTCACGGGCCGTACTATTCGAGCAGACGATAGCCGATGCCGCGCGAAAGGAAGATGTTGATCCGCGAATCTTATGGACGATCGCTTACAACGAAACGCGATTCCGGCCATGGCTGACAAGTCCGAAGAATGCACAAGGGCTGATGCAGTTCATACCGGCAACTGCCTCGCGGTTTGGACTTACAGATCCGTATGAGCCAAATGCATCGATCTATGCGGCGGCTCGGTATGTGACGTTCCTTGAAAAACTTTTCAACGGGCGGCTGGAGTCAGTTCTTGCTGCCTATAATGCAGGCGAAGGCACCGTTTTGGCGTATCTTCACGGCCGGACGATCCGTACAAAAGGCAGGCTGATAAACCCCTCTGGACGACGGACGCCCGACGGAGTTCCGCCCTATCGCGAAACGATCAACTATGTTTCGCAAGGCGTAAAGGTACATCGCTGGCTCCAGCAGCAAGGCCGGTTTCGCGGAGTTTGGAATGAGACCGAGATCTACGCGACCAGGAGATCAAAACCACTGAAGAAAGATGTTTCGGAAGAAAACGATACCGCAAGCAAAGCTGCGACAACGGTACTCTATGACCCTCGAACAGGCGGCCGTTTTCTCGTCGATAACGGCGGGCAGGACAACCTACGGCCGATCGATCGGGGCGGGCCGGTCATAATATCTCCTGATCTTCGAGGCCCTCCTTCTCAGAAAGCGAGATCGACTTTCGCGGGAATCAGTAGACCCTGAATAGAGCGGGGGTTGGTTCATTATTGATTCAGGTTGGCTTGATGCCGCACCGGTCGGCTCGATTTCACTCCACTCGAAGAAAGGATCAACGCGAAAGCCCGTAAATCTCTCCGATCTCGCTCTGGCATTGCTTTTGCAAAAAAGACAAAACGCGGGGCGACCACATTAAACGCCGCCTGAAACAATGATGAAAGACAAAACCCTCGAATCAAACGTATCCGATGACGCAGCAGATATCTTCCGATCGCCGCTTTACCTGACCCGCGATCCCGAAGACATAGTGACGATCTCATCGCTTTTCAAAGCGGTGTGGGTTCTCCTGATAGTTCTAACTCTCAGCGTCGGGATCAACATATTTCTTTCATTAAGAAAAGCTGATCGGATCGTGGTTGACAAGTCGTCGGGACGAGTCATCGAACTCAATAACCGCGACTACGGTTCGACGGAGACGGTAAGCATCTCGCCCGATACCCCGACAAACACGGATAAGAAATATCTCGTAAAAGAATTCTTGACTGCTCTATATGAAGTGGAGCAGTCCACCCGCGAAACACAGGTGAACAAGCTTTTGCGTATGCTCGATCCGGATCTCTCTATCGCAATGGCGGGGCGTCTTAAACAGAACGGCGTGCTGGCGGCCGAAAAGGTCGAAAGCGTCAACTCGTCATGGGAACTCCAGGACCTGACCGTTGATGAGAATGACCCTTATGTCTTACGTGCTATCGGTATTCGAAAGATACGTCGAAAGGCCGCCGGGCAGGACGTGGAAGAATCGGTGCAGCTCAAATGCAAATTCCTGCTAAAGGACAGCCCGTCATCGCCGGTAAGGAACGACAACAACCTCAGAACCGGATTCACGATCCTGCGATTCAGAGTAGAACCCGTGAAAGGTAAATCCGTTTCCCCAATTACGCTCATCGCGGATGAAGCCGAGCAGGAGACAACGACAACCTCGGCGGATCCCGTTCAGAATCAATAGTCCATCAAATCGAATAGACGCCAAACAATTTTATGAACATTCAACTATCGAAACTCGCACTTGCCGCACTACTTCCGGCGATTATCCTGTGCGGCTGGACGGAATCAGCGGCTCAATCGCGGCCCACTGCCAGTAAGCCGAAAGCGATCAGAACGAACAAACCCAAAACTTCCCCCAAGCCGGCGTCCGAAGCTCCTGTTAAGCAACTCCTGTCTCCGCAGGCGGCTCCGGTCGAGGTCGTCAATCTGGCCGAACCCGACTATCTGTCGGGCGAGGCCAGCGTGACGGTCAATCCCAAACAGCCGACCGTTATACGGCTCGGGCTGGCGCAGAACGCGGTTTCGATCATTGAATTCCCGGCGGCGGACGGCATTTATTACATCCACGAAGGTAATCCGAAATTTGCTTCAGTCTTTCATTCCCCGACAAAGGTGACCGACCGGTCGATCACCGTCTATCCGGGAGAATCATTCCTGCCTTCGCGTGACGGCTCGACAGCTGCCGCGATAAGCCTTCAGATGCGGTCCGGGCTTGTGCTGATACTTGAGTTCGTACCAGTCGCCGATGTGAGAAAGAACGCCCACAGGTGCGTGATCACATATGACCGCGAGGCTGTGATCTCAGCAAGAAGAACCGCAGGGCTGGCTTACGATCTCGGCGGCGAAAACCCTGCCGCACCACCTTTAAGTTCAAGAGCCGTCTCGAAACTGGTCGGTCCAAGCCCTGTGCCGGAAAACGAAAAGGTTCCAGAAACGCTTGCTTCCGTCGAGCATCCGATCCAGTCGGCCTATGCGAACTTGAACCGAGCAGGAGGAACAAAGGAGAAGAGGGGACGGAAAATGTCCGATTCCGCAATATCATCCCTTGCCAACAAGCAACTTGCCGAAGCCATACGAGATCCAAAAAAGAACCTGGGTGCATGGTCAAAGCCTCAGCAAGGCCTTGAACTAGCTGTCTCGCGCATCACCGAACTCGATTCGGAAACGCGGCTCGTCGTTTTCGCGATACGCAATGTTACCGCCTCGAATCTGAGACTCGTTCCCGGCTCACCCGAACTTCAGGTTCAAACGGCTGATGCGGGTGGGAACAGCATTCAGACGACCCCGCTCGATGCTCAATATATCGAGTCCACAACTCTGGAAGGGCTTGTGCAGCCGGGATCAACAGTCTATTACGCGATCGTCTATAAGGCACCGATCCTCGGCACGAATCAGAATGTGCGTGTGCTTGTTGCGCATCGCGAAGCTGCCGACTCGCCGCTCTCATCACCCTTAAGCGACCTCAAGACCAAGGAGTAAAGATCGACATGGAATCAAAAACGCCTATTTCTGACGAGATACCTACCGCACTACCGGGATTCGAGGACGATGACGCTCGTGAAAAGCTGCTGCTTGAAACGACGGCCGAGGACCCGGATGGCGACGCTGATGATGAAGATCTCGCTCTCGGAAATGAAACCGTCGAGCCGAAAACACGCCGTTGGCAGATACTGCGAACGCTTGCCGGTTTCGCGGTATTCATCTGCATCCTGGCGGTGGCAGTTTCATGGTTTTTTGGGATGGATTTCTTCTCAGAGCAAAAACCGCATCCCATCAGCCGGAACGCACAGAAAGATACACCGACCTCACCCGCGACCGAAGACGAGAAGCTCAAAATGGCACTCAGCATGGTCGCCGAAAGATCCCCTGTGTCCGGCTCTTTGGATGATCCGCCAACACTTGATGAAGAGGCTGCGGTTTCCGGCAAACCTGGCACCGCGACGGACATTACGAGCGATCTTTCAGCCTCGAAGCCCGATCAAATAGATCCTGTATCGCTGGATGGCCGACCGCAAAACTCTCTGCCGCCAGTGAGTCCGAATGCCGCGAAGAACAATGTTGCTCCGACCGCCGCTGCTCCCGAGATGGTTCAGGACAAGGCCCTGAACATTTCCGTCCAAGATAAAGATGTATCGGACGAAGCACGAGGTCGGTCATTATTCTTCGGGACATCGAAAAGGCCGGTACCGACTGACGAGTCGCACAAGATCATTGACGCGGCTGTAATTAAAACAGCCTTACCCGAATCAACTTTAGCCCGTCCTATTCCATTCGGAACATTACTTCCGGTGCGTCTGGTCGGTTCCATCTATACCTTTCGCAATTCGGGGGGATTTGTCCGAATGGAGTTGACCCGACCGATAGAAGGAAAAGGCTACAGTTATCCAGCCGGAACGATGTTCGTAGGTAATGTGCGGGGCGGTGAGTCTGTCAGGGCTTTCGTCACGATCATCGGTCTAATCGATCCGATCTCAGGTGAGCTTGTCCGGTTTGGCGGAGAGCTCCTCGGACGCGACGGTGGTTCGGGAATAGAGGGACGACGACGGAAACTCACGAGCCAATGGGCAAGTTTTTTCAATGTCCTCAAGGAAACGGCGTCCACAGTCTTGGGTTCGGTGGGAGCCATCAGGTCCGGCAGTACCGTCATCTTGTCGGAACCGATCCGCAGAGGTTCGGAGTCTATCTCCGAAGACCTTTCGAATGCTCTTTTCAAGAATGGAAAAGAGAACACTTTTATCGAAGTATCTGCTGGAACGAACGGATATGTTCTTGTGACTACTCTACCCGAGAACGCATCCACCACCCCAAAAAAAGTCGGACCCGAGGCTGGCGGCAAATGATAAGTCATGACCCGAATCGACCTCAGATAGATCCTAGAAGTGTCGTTCTCAAAGAGCGGGAACGTGAACTATTTGAGTTGATCGCCGCGACCGGTTATGTCCCGGACGATCAAAATTTCTCTGATTTCTGCGAGAGCCTCAAATCCGGCCGGGCCTGGCTTATATCAGGAACGCGCGGAAGCGGAAAGACCGCGTTTCCCGAGGCTCTTGCCTCAGCCTGCAATCTGACGATGTGTGTTGTTGCGGGGCGAGACGGCCTCAAACAGGAAGAGATCCTATACGACTGGGACCGGGAAGAACAGGAGGTCTGGATGCGAGAGAATCTGGCAATTGCAAAAGGGTTCCCAACGAATGAGCGATCGGAGTTTCTTGAAAATGCTCGCAAAATGAAATGGCAACGACAATTCCTCATTCTTGGCGAGGTCGGAACGGCCTATGACCTGGCTGCAAAAGCGGCCAGTTCAAAGACTCCGCCGCCGGTGCTGCTGCTCGATGAAAGCGACAAATTCGGTGCAAGCATCGAGGACTCATTGCTTATGCCGCTTGAGCGTGGGCTGATCTACATCCCGAGATACGAAGGAGGCTCTATCGGTATATCGGATTGGCAGTCTCGTCCTATCGTAATAACAACATCCAACGATCTCAGGCATAAGCTAAGTTCTCCGTTCATTTCGAGACATATTTTTAGCCGGTTTGCTACGCCGTCGCTTACGAAGGAGCTTGAAATACTCTCGGCCCGGAACGCAAAAGCCACCTCCGCCCAGCTCGCTCTTTCAATAAAGCTGCTCGATGCGGTTCGGGGAGTCGCCGGTATGGAAGATCACCCCAGCTTACGGGAATCCATCGATGTCACGGGCGCTTTTATAAGGAGTTCTATCGAATCACTTGACGAGACTTTACTCTCACGCTTTTTCTGCTATTTCGTAAAAACCGGAGAAGCCCGAGAACTTCTAAACATCCAGATCGATTATCTGCTTGCGATGACCAGCTCTTTCCACCCGGAAGTGGATACATGGCTGGCAAGCCGCGATCCCGAATGGGCACAGCGATGGCCCCATTTTATTACTGCAGAAGGACAATGAACATAAGGGCCGGAAAGAAAAAGAAAGAAAAGACAGACTCCCGGTCCGGCAGGTTGGGACGCCTGTCCGCCGCCGTGCGATCCGAGGCGTTGATAATCGTTGCGCTGGTCGTCGGGGTGTATTTTGTCTCGCGATCGGTCATCTCTTCTCGCGATCTCGTGCAAGTCAGGTTCGTTGATAATAGTTCTGAACACGACAATCAGAGAGGGTCAACTCTCGGCTTTCCATCCGGGACCGGATTCTCGGGGAAGGCAATCGAAGCGGGGGAGCGTTTGAGAGAAGCGGGGGCTTTGGGTGTGGCTGTTTCGCTTTCGGCATTTGCGACATTTTCGGCAACCGGGAACCCGCCGGCGACAACAGAGAGCGTTCTCCGCGATCTTGTGAACCGCAGACTTCTTCCGCCCGGGATCGGGATCGATGGGCTGTCGCTCCAATCCGAATTGAGTCTGATCAGTCTCAGATACAGACGCGAACCATTTTCATTCGAGATAGTGTCGCTCCCGAAAGACGAATCAAAAGGCCCGGCCCTGCTGCTGAAATTCCCTCTCCCGCCGGGCGAAACAAATTCAGTAATGTATTTTCAGTCCTCAAACATAAGCCCGGAACGAACTCCGGCCACTTTCAGCACGACTGAACAGTTGGCGGCAGCCGGATGGAATATCAGGCATTGGCGGGGAGATGCGTTGCCGCTGGATGAATCGGTTCTCCACGATCTGCGGGAGCAAGAGTCGTGGTTGAAGGCACAAAACCAGAGTAAGTGAATCATAGGTGAATTAAAGGTATGTTTTCCCGTGAATGGATCGAAAAACTTGATGCGTCATACGGCATCCCGCGAAAGGCAAATGAACAATACCTGCCTTCGTACAATGCCTTCTGGCATTGGGCTTCCGATATCGGAAGAGGCGTATTTTTCGTGTTCCTCGGACTGGTCGGTGCGGCGCTAAGCCTTTTCGCCGGCTGGCTTTTCGGAGAACCGGGCCTCATCAACCTCGTATTCTGGGCGATGGCATTTGTCTGCATTGCCGGTGGGTTCGTGGATGCATACTCGCTTCTTTGGGATTATCGCATCCGGCGGATGAGTACGGCTCACGGGTCGGCGAGGTGGGCGAAGGCAGCCGATCTCGTCCGATGCGGTCTGATGAATAGGATTAGGGGTTTGCCACTACCTGCGAATGCTCTCCCCTTAGCAAGAGCTTTTCGAGGCCGTGACGTGTTTCTACCGCCAAGCCAATGGTTAAGACATTTCGTGATGTTCGGACCGACCGGTTCGGGCAAGTCGAAAACATTCTTTATTTCGATGATACGGGCAATTCTCGGAAACTCATCAACGCTCGTTTACGATCCGAAGGGCGAGCTATACGCGCAAACGGCCGGTTCAGCCAGACGGCCTTTTCGTCTTGATCTCAATGACCCTACCAGAAGTGATCGCTGGAACTTTATTCCGAAGTGCCGAAACGATCCCGCGTTTGCCTGCCAGGTCGCAGGAATGATGATCGGGATCGAGAGCCGACGAAAGACAAATGCTGATCCGTTCTGGGGAGATGCCGAACAGATCGCCCTGACCGCGATCCTACTGCATATAGCAGAGGTGTATCGGGAAAATGCGATCCCTGCCTTTGCGGCCGATTTCCTTCTCTCGCTGGGAGAAGATGGCAACGATGCTTTTGGAAGGGCAATGGAAAGTTCGCCAAGCCTTTATGCGAAGCAGGCATATTTGGCATTCCGTCAGGCTCCTATTCAAACACGAGGTTCGATACTTATCGGCCTCTACAACAAGCTCCGGCCTTTCACCCTCGCACCCGCTCGGAAGGTCACGATGCCGCCGACAGCTGAAGAGAAGGAAACCGGTTGTCAACAGATCGGCTTCTCCGATCTCCGCAAACCAGGTACCGCAATTTATCTTGTCGTCTCCGAGGGAGCGGCGGATATATATAAGGAATTCATAGCGACATTCCTGGGACAGGCCGTTATGGAGATGAGACTGGACGGCCTTAACGAACCGGAACATCCTTGCTTTGTCCTTATCGACGAGGCGTATCAACTCAACGTCGCCGAGGTGAAACGTATTTCCGGCATCGGTCGCGGGCGGGGAGTCGGGCTTGGACTCGGATACCAGGATCTTCCCCAGATGTATGACCAGTACGGCCGCGAAAGGGCAAACGCGATCCTCGGTACGATCATGACGAAAATATTCCTGCCCGGCCTTGACGACGTGACGGCCGAATACGCTTCGAAACAGTTGGGTGACACCACAATATTCTCAAAGACGTTTCAGGATTTCCCCGGCAAGAAACACGACAATACGAGATACGCAGAACAGAAACGAGCCCTGATGCATGCCTCGGAAATTAGGCAGATCGCAGCACACTCCGAAGTCCTGATCCTCAGTGACACGGTTCCTCCGATCAGAGCCGCTTATCCCCCATTCGCGGTCGTGTCGCACCTTTTGCCGGCTCGGCGAAAAGGAGATCCGCGTGAGGTTCATCTTGGAGACATCGATCCCGTCTTCCTGCTTACTGGATCAAATGACAACAAGAAACCCCTGAAAGTCGCTCATCCTGAACTTGTAAATCTGGTTTCGGAAGAAGTAGATCGCGTGTTTACCGACGAAAAGCTCCTCGAATTGCTTACACCTGAGGCTGGGAGTGACGCATATACGCTGTCGAGCGCAGAAATAGACGAGGAAATGAAACGCTCCACGCATGACGATGCTCTTGACGATCTTTCGGTCGATCTGCGTTTCATATTGGCAAACCAATACGAGCGAACGCTTTCGCATATCTAGTCACCATGCTGAACCGGCTAAAAGTATCTTTTGTCCTGATCCTGCTCGCCTTGGTTGTGGTGTTCGGCGCATATGTCTATTCGCTGTGGACAGCCCATAAACAAAAAACGGCCGACCTTCCTTTTGATGCGACAGGCATGATGATTCGGGACCTACTGGCGTTTCACAAAAAGCGCGGTGGTTTCCCGGAGAACTTAAAGCAGCTCGAAGGCGTGGTTTGGGGAAAGAAATCGCGAGAATTCTCTTCGGGCAATCGTGCTCTCAATCATCGAAACTATTATTACCTCTACACCCGAATTGCACATCATCATTTTACTCTTTGGGCGATTCCCGTCGGCAAATCCCGTGAAGAAGCACCGACATGGTTTCTACTCGCTACACCGGATAAATATGGAAGATGGAAAGGGCCCGCATTGCCCTTTGAGCTGATTCAGAAGATCGAGCCGATCCCGCCAAAACCAAAACTCGCAGTTCTTGGCCTTATCGAACAGACGCCTATCGATTTGAGGAATCAATCCAACGACACTCAAATTGCTCCTTCGCGACGATAAGAGTGAAAGAAGAATCAATATGAGGATTGGACCTGCAAAACTGTCGCGATGCGATGCAAGGAAAACTGAAGTGGCCATTGTGACGAGTTTCCGTAATACCGCATACTCAGCCGAAACCACATAACGATCTAAATCACGTAATTCCCTCGGCCACTTGTTCGCCCAATCCCTGCTTTATCAAGACTAAATCTGCGATCTCGCTGCATTTAATTCTGGATTCTCTACGCTTGCCAAAGCGGCTTTATGGACTGACCGGTCTACAATTAGTATAATATAAGTGGCTGCAGTGGGAGCGAATAATGGCAAGACCGATAGAATTTAACAGGGATGAGGTGCTCGACAGGGCGATGGATATGTTTTGGGAGAGAGGGTACGAAACGACTTCGCTTCAAGATCTCATCGACTCGATGAACCTCTCGAAAAGTAGTTTTTATAACACTTTCGAGAGTAAACATAACTTGTTTACAGAAACGCTTCGGAGGTACAACGAGTGCATGACAAGGCCGCTCACCGAAGCACTAAACAACTCAGTTTCCGGAATCGACTTTATTGCGTCAGTTTTCAACGAAGTCATTGATCAGGCGAATACTCCGACCGGCATGAAAGGCTGCTTTTTAATGAACACCGCTGCCGAATTTGCCCGGAACGACCCTGCTATTGGTGATATTTTAGAATCCGGTTTCAAGAAGATAGAAGTGGTTTTTCTCAGAGCTATCGAAAAGGCCCAATCTTTGGGCGAGATCCCTAACGACAAGGATGCCTACGCCCTCGCTAATTTTCTCGTCTGCAATATGAGCGGCCTTAAGACCATGGCAAAGGCGGGAATAAAACATACCCGACTCAAGCATGTTGCAGATACGGTCATCGATTCGTTGAAGAAGTAACACCACACTAGAAAAATACCTTCTTCTGAATTTGACATTCTGGACCGACCAGTCCATTCTGCTTATGGACTGAATGGTCCACTAGAACACGATGGGGTTTGATATTCATCGTTGAACGGTTTTCGAAAAAACAAGGAGAAAAAAAATAATGTCATTAAACATACACACAATCGAAACAGCTCCGGAGCGATCGGCTCCGATCCTAGAACAGGTAAAATCGAAATTCGGCTTTTTGCCCAATCTAATGGGCGTTTTCGCCGAGTCGCCTGAGGCTTTGCAAGGATATCTAACTCTTTCATCGCTTATTGATCAAACAGATCTAACGCCGACTGAGCGGCAGATCATTCTGCTTGCCACAAGCCGGGCGAACGAATGCGAATATTGCATCGCGGCACACACGACGATATCGTCGATGCAAAACGTGCCGTCGGAAGTGGTTCAAGCGGTGCGTGATAACACCGCGATTCCCGACAGCAAACTCGAAGCTCTGCGTAAGTTCACAGAAGTGGTTGTTGAGAAGCGCGGAATTGTTTCGGATGAAGACAGGGACGCCTTTATTTCCGCTGGTTACAGCAAACGAAACATCCTTGATGTAATACTCGGGGTTTCGATGAAGACATTGTCGAACTACACGAATCACATTGCCGATACGCCGCTCGATGCCGCTTTCGAACAAGCCCGATGGAAGTCGGCGTCTGCGTAGTAGTCGAACAATTTGACTTTTCACCGAGGTCGCCAGACTTGGCGGCCCTTTTTTTCGCGTTGGCTCGTTATTTGCCCGGCGACCCGTCCGGAATAAATAACATCAAAAGTATGATTAAGATATTACAATGATCGAATCTACTTATACATGGTTCTTGAGCCTTGGGGCCGAGTATGGAGTGAACCCATTTATTTTCGGCGCAATTTATATCGGGGCGGTTCCGTTCTTTTCATTTTCGGTTGCATGGTTGATACGTAATTTTCGGCAAGGGCGGCTGATCGTCTTGCCGGCTATGTCCGCAATGTTCTTTTTCATTTCGGCGTACATTTATCTAATAATTGCAGGACGGAACGTGCCAATGTGGGTTTACGGCGTCGTTGTCCTATTGATCTTGATCGGAGCTTATTCGACGATCCGAAAGATCCGTCGTCAGGTCAGCACAGTTCCTCAGACCGAAACGGAAACCAAATGACAGAAAAATATGACCTCATCGTGATCGGTGGTGGCTCTGCCGGACTGGTCGTTGCGGGCGGAGCTGCGATCCTGGGCGCCAGAGTTGCGCTCGTCGAGAAGAATCTGCTCGGCGGCGATTGTCTTTACACGGGATGCGTACCGTCAAAGGCCCTGATTCGTTCTGCCAAGTTTGCTAATGATCTAAGGAACGCTGAAAAGTTCGGGTTTGGAAGAGCCGATGTGAAGTTCGCCGATGACACTTTTGCATCCATTACCGGCCGCGTGCAAAGCGTTGTTAAGGTGATCGAGCATCATGATTCGCCTACGGTCTTTGAAGAAATGGGTGTCGAAGTGATCTTTGGTTCGCCCTCTTTCACCGAACCGAATGAGATCGATGTCGTCTTGAAAGAAACAGGTGAAAGACGGAATATGAGGGCAAAGCGATTCTGCATCGCAACGGGGTCGCGACCATTCGTGCCGCCTATTGAAGGACTCACAGAAAGCGGGTTTATTACAAACGAGGAGATCTTTCATCTTAGGGAGCTTCCAGAGCGGCTGGTCGTCCTTGGGGGTGGGCCCATAGGACTGGAACTTGGACAAGCGTTTTCACGCTTTGGTTCGAAGGTGACGATCGTCGAAATGAGCGATCGTATTCTGAGCAGGGAAGATACAGAGGTGTCGAGCTACCTGGCGGGTATTCTCGAGTCGGAGGGGATCAAGATCCTAACGAAACACAAAGCGGTTCGGGTCAGAAAGGCGGATGACGGCACAAAGAAAATAGAGGTCGAACTTGAAGAGAAGGCCTTTGAGATAGATGCCGACGAGATACTCGTTTCAGTTGGTCGGCGGCCTAATATCGATGGCCTCGGTCTTGAGAAGGCAGGCGTTGAATTTGAGGCCCAGCGCATAAAAACAAATGATTGTCTTCAGACGTCCGCAAAACATATCTTTGCCGCCGGCGACGTGACCGGCCATTATCAGTTCACACACATGGCTGATTACGAAGCACAGATCGTCATTCAAAATGCATTCGTGCCATGGCCCTTTAAAAAGAAGACGGATTTTCGCGCGGTGCCCTGGACGACATTCACGAACCCCGAAGTCGCTCACGTTGGAATGATCGAAGAGGACGCGCGCAAGAGGTTTGGGGAGGGCGTCAAGGTTTATAAGGTCGAGTTCGAAGCAAACGACCGGGCTCAGGCTGAAAGCTCTACCGAGGGGTTTGCGAAGGTCGTAACCCGGAAAGGCAGGATAATAGGGGCGACCGTGGTGGGTGAGAGTGCGGGTGACCTGATCCACGAATTTGTCTGGGCGGTCAAGAACCGGATGAAGATCACCGATCTCAACAAGATCATCCGCGTTTATCCGACGCTTGCAAAGATCGTTCAAGCCGTCAGCACCGAGGCAACACTCGAAACGCTGCGGTCACCGTTCGTGCAGACGTGGTTCGGCAGGTACCTAAAGTTATGGCGTTAGTTAGCATTTCATTTGATCGGCCGATAATTTGACCACGAACGGATATATCAATAATCATGGATAAGGAAGCGATTATAAACTCAATAAACTTTGATCATAGTTCGTTTGTTGAATTTATTGAGGCCCTAAACAATGAAGAATACGTTCGAAACCGGGATCAAAAGTGGTCGGCAGAGCGTCAGATGGAGCACCTCATCCTATGCGTTCGACCTCTCGTTCAGGTTTTCAGTAAGGAACCTATCGCGATCGAGAAGGCGTTCGGAAGAACTGATAGAAGAAGTTCGACCTACGATGACCTACTTGATCTGTATCGACAGCGGTTAAAGGAGGGAGGTAAAGCACCGGATAGGTATGTTCCGGGTGAGGCTCTAAATGGGACAAAAGCGGAAAAATGTCAGGAAATGTTGGCGTTAGTTTCCAGCCTGTGTTTAAGGATCGAATATTTGTCTGACGATGATCTTGACTCGCTACAGATCCCTCACCCGTTGTTGGGGAATCTTACCCTTCGTGAAATGCTGTACAATATGATCTACCACGTCAAGCACCACCACGACCAAAGCATCGAAAATTTACGTGAGCGAACTTAAACCCGCCATCCTGATAATGACAAAAGTTCCGCAAGCGGGATACGTAAAGACGCGCCTAAAGCCGTTCCTGTCAGACGATCAATGTGCCGAGCTTTCGAGGCGCTTTCTTGCAGATACCGTCGCAAAAGCGTTCCGTATCACGTCGAACGTTATTGTCGCTTATTCGGGAATCGGTGATGAAGGTTTGATCCTTGACCTGTTGCCGGAATCAACGACCTGTATTAGACAGAAAGGCAAAGACCTTGGTGAAAGGATGTTATCGGCGATCGACTTCGCCGGATCAAACGGCTGCGGTCCGATCATCGTAATTGGTACTGATAGTCCGACAATGTCGCGAGAGCTGATGGAAACTGCGTTGCGGCGGCTCGCAGAACCCGCGACCGAGCTTGTGCTGGGCGAAACTGAGGACGGCGGATATTACTTAGTTGGATTGAAACAGAACATTCCAGCGATCTTTCGTGGAATACCGTGGAGTTCGGACAAAGTGTACTCAACGACTCTCGAGCGGGCCGCCCAAGCAGGCCTGACGGGAATCGTGGAATTGCCGAAATGGTACGACGTCGACACGCCGGCCGATCTCTGGCGTTTATTTGCCGAGCTAAATGACGACTCCAGGTCAAGAGCCGCATCTCCTGAAACATCTCGTTGGATCGATGCTAACCGACATATGTTTGATCAAACTTCCCATCTGCTTCCCGTCTTATCGGGTGATACGATCGCGCGAGTCGAAATGGACTGACCCCGATCCAATACAGGCATTGATACAGCACCCATCGAAAAAAGACCGGGATAAACGGACGCCCCTCAAACCTTCGCGATGAAGTGACGATGGCTGATTCAATTCGCACGGTTCTTCCTTGTTTCTTCAATCTTCCCACAAATTCCAGATCTTCAAACAACGGCAACGGTTTGAATCCGCCGATTTGCTGATACACCTCACGCCGCACGAAAATGCCGGAGTCGCCGTACAGAAGGCCAAGGTGCCGGATCTTGTCATAAAACAGGTTCATAAAGGCGGCCGATCGACTGTCGCCGTCAAACTCAAGCGCGAAGTTGCCGCCAACAATACTCTCACTTAACAGAGCATTACGAATTTCACTAAGTGAATCGGTTGGCGGCATCGAGTCGGCATGGAGAAACCATAGGACACTGCCAGCCGCCGCCAGAGCGCCGGCGTGCAACTGAGTTCCACGACCGCATTCCGTGTTGATAACGATGGCTCCAAGCTGCCTTGCAAGGCTGCAGGTCTCGTCCACACTGCCGCCGTCCGCAACGATGATCTCGATCGATCCATCGACTGACCGAATCTTCTCAAGCGTTCTGCTGATCTCGGTGGCTTCGTTGAGAGTCGGAATTATTATCGAGATATCAATGCTCATCGGCTAAGTGGTTTGGCGATATTTCCCAGCTGGGACGCTGTTTTACGAAGGGCTTTTCAAGCAGATTTGCTAGCGCAAGATCACTCGGCTTTCGAAACGCAGGAACGCCGATCGTAACTCCATCGTGCTCGCTGATATCGCGAAACGTGTGGTGAAGCCTGTCCCAAACTGATAGGCCGCTCGACCAGTTCGAGTCGGTCTCATTCCGAACGACAGAGTGATGAATTCCGTGAAGCCGCGGCGTAACAAGAAACTTGCTCAAAATGTTTTCGAGCGGCTCCGGCAGAGCAATATTCGAATGATGAAAAACGACCAAAGGAAGAAGAATCGTCTGCCACAATCTTAGGGAGTCCGGCGAAACACCAATAACGGCGATTTGTACTGTCCGCCATACGACGGAAATAGCGATCTCGCCAAAATGAAATCGGAGAGCCGTCGACGCGTCAAGATCGAGATCGATGTGGTGGACGACATGAAACCGCCACAAAAACCCGACACGATGCGTAAGGGCGTGCCAAAGGTACAAACTGTAGTCGAGAAGTACCACGGCGGCGGCCATCTCAACCCATTTGGGAAGTCGAAAGATCTTCAACAGTCCGATCCTCTTGCGTTCGATCAGGTTGGCGGTTCTCTCGGCAATCGGCTTTTCCAGAAAATAAATCGCACCTGCCGCGGTTGCGGCAACTGCGAGATTCCGCCCCGTCCTTATCGACTTCGATTCAACCGTAGGGCGAAGCGGTCTTTTCTTCTCGAGGACAAATACAACTGCCAGAGCCCCGGCTGCAAACGGAAAAGCCAATCTTCGAAAAATCGTGCCGATCTTCATTTTGAATACTAAACAGAGACTGCTCCGCCGCAAGAGGACCCGGAGCCGGCCGTACAACCGAAACAATGATCGTCCGTTATGATCCGCCGGACCCGCAGGCGGTCATAGTCGAAATCAAAGATCGTTTGGGGCAGTTCCGATGAAATGTTCAGGTCGAGCATTTGATTGAAATCGCAATCGTGGAGAAAACCTCGCCAATCGACGCTCAACAACGTTCGGCACATCAATCCGTCCAGG
>CAZXTS010000021.1:2658-24223 GCA_964643745.1 uncultured Chloracidobacterium sp. | reverse complement strand
CTAGAACTGCATCTTGACAACAACACCGTCTTTAGAGATGCGTTAAAAATATCCGCATTTTTGCTTGTGTCTTCTCCTGAAATAGGTTTACAGAGAGAATGGGACAAGCGGGACAAGAACTTAAACCGATCTTCAACTGTCGGCTCCAAGTGCTATTGGTTCGATTTTTAAGCAGGTTCGGACTCGGATCTTTGGTCGCTTTGGGAGGTATGAACAATGAAAAAACCTGCCAGAGTTGATCTGACAGGCTTTAAGATCTGGCGGAGACGACAGGATTCGAACCTGTGGTACCCTTTTGGAGTACAACGATTTAGCAAACCGCCGCTTTCAGCCACTCAGCCACGTCTCCCAAATGCCCACACCGGACAGAACTTCATTCTAGCGGACGGGCAAACTTTGTCAAGCTTAATGCATCTCAAACGCTGATGACGATACCAAATATGTCCTTGACAGGCTTGATTTTTGCGAACAAAATAGCATCGGAGTCGTAGTTTGTCTGTACGTCGGTAAACAGTTCGGATTTTTGAGTGCGTCCTGTGTTTAGATCAAGCGCTTCTTCAGAGCCAATGTTCTCATCATTAAAGAAACTAAATGTGGCTGTTTTCGCCTTAGCGGCGATGGTCGCCGGGTTGTGTGTTTCCGCACAGGCAGCGGTTGACATCGAGCCGGCCGGTGAAATGCGGGGCAGCAACTTAGGTACGATCAAAGGTATTGTTAGAGATCACGCAGGCAAACCGATTGCTGATGCGACAGTTGCGATCTTCAAGCTAGGCACTACCAAATTGCTGAAACAGGTTCGCTCTGCAAATGACGGATCCTTTGTTACTCGTATATTGCCTGGAAAATATACTGTCCAAGCAGTCGCCGAAGGGTTCAATCCAGTAACTATCTCAGAGGTCGAAGTAAATCGGGCTTCGCTCGCTAATTATGGATTTAAGCTGGAGCGTTCGGGAAGTGGAAACACCCTTCCCGAAAAACGGCTCGACCGAAATAATCCAAAATGGAATATTCGCGCTTCGCAATTAAGCCGAAGCATTTATCAGGCTGATGAAGGTTCGGAAACCGCTGCGGTCGCCGAGCCTGAAGAATTTGAAACGCCCGGGCCGGATGAGGCTACCGATGCGAATGGACGTTCGACAACTTCCTTCGCTGAAACGTTTGCGACCTCTTCACGCAATGGTGCCAATGCAGGTATCAATTACGCGACGCTCATTCCAGTTGGTGACGAGACCCAGCTGCTCCTTGCGGCTCAGGTCGGCATCGGCCGGTTGGCGGCGCAGCGATTCGAAGCTCAGATAAACACCTCGTTCATTGACGGCCATCAGTTTCGTGTCCGCGGCGGTTATTCAGGCCTTGGTGTGGTGCGAAAAGGCGATTCATTAGAATCGCTCGGACAGATCTCGCTTCAGGCGACCGACGAATGGCGGGTTCGCGAGGGGATCATCCTCGTTTACGGCGTTGACTATTCGAAGTTCGTTGGTGCCGGTGGAGATTTTTCGATCAGTCCCAGGATCGGTTTTCAATACGATGTGGATTCCAAAACACGTTTCCGTTCCTCTTACACGACCTTGAACGAAGAGCGGACATGGTCAAAGGCTATCGAACTTGAGAATGCGCAGGTGATCTTCCGCGAACCATCTTCGATCTCCGATATCGTTGTCGTGGACGACAAACCGGTGATGAAAAGAAGCAGCCGGCTTGAATTTGGTATCGAGCGAGTCTTGGACAATCGATCGAGTATCGAGATCAACGGATTTTTCGACACTGTCTTTGCCCGCGGTGTGGGTGTCACAGCCTTCGACCTGACGTCGCAAGATCATGGTTCGATGAGTGAATTCGTCGGGAACCAGCAGGGTGCGACGCGTGGTATTCGGGCAGTCTATGCCCGGCGGTTCTCAGGTATATTGAGTGCCGGAGCCGGATACAGTTTTGGAATGGGTCAAAAGATAACGTCTGATGCCGTTTCTGACCCCGCTAGCCTGTTTGATTCGGAACTTTTTCACACTTTGTTTGGTCAGGTCGATGTTGACCTTTCGACAGGAACGAATATTCGCACCGTCTTCAGGCTATCACCGAGGGCGACCGTTTTTGCAATTGATCCATTTCAGGGGCGGTTGGCAATTTACGACCCCGGTTTGAGCGTCCTTGTAACTCAGGCTTTGCCAAGCTTGGGTCTTCCGGTCAGGGCAGAGGCTTCGCTTGATGCACGAAATCTTCTTGATCAGCAAACAGGTGCCTTCTCCGATGATCTTGGCCTTCGTCTAAATTCGCATCGCCGTATGCTTCGCGGAAGTATTTTGTTCAGATTTTAGCTATGTTTTCGGTAACTGTGATGCTAGCAGGCGGCGAAAGCCGCTTTTGTTTTGTCCAATTTCTCGGATTATGAAGCAAAATTATGAATATCCGTGCCCTCAGGACCGGACTCAACGAGTTCGCTTTGTGCCAAATAGCTGTGAAATCATCACTTTACAGCCGCAGGGACCGTTCGCGGCGTTGGAACATAGCTTGCCTAATTGAAATAAAGGGTCAGTTCACCTAGAAATCATGGCCGGCAAGGTCCTTACAAGTTGGAGTCTCTTATGGATATTGGTTATGGGATTGCTCGTAGCCGGTGCCGCTCTTAACCTTGCTCAAAGAGCCGGAAATGCGCTGCCTCCGACCGACGGTGTCCTGTGGACGCAGCGTGCAGATGGGATCTATGCCGAGAAAGTTCTTGCCGGTTTTCCGGCATCTCGAGCAGGGATTTCTGAAGGCGATAAGCTGCTCACGATAAGTCTTGACGGAAAGCAGGCCGATGAGGTCGTTTCTGTAGGCGATATCGCAATGTATCTGGACGCGGCCGGCGTTGGCGGCAGCTTAACTTACTTCTTCGAAAAGCGATCATATTCATTTAGTGACAATCGGTACTTTGCGGATCTAACCAATTTGGACACGCTTCCGCGGTGGACGCCATCGATCGTTTTCCTTGGGATCGTCGGTTTGGTCTGGCTTGGAGTTGGTCTTTTTGTTCTTTTCAAGCAGGGCAGCCGGTCGCCCTTTGTTTTGCATTTTGCGACCCTTTGTTTGGCGGCCTTTGTATTCCACGTATATCAGCCGATCAATACCGGCCAAGACCTTGATCTAGCCATTCAAGTACTCGACAATATAGCATTCGCGTTCTTCGTTCCGCTCTTTGTTCATTTTTGCCTTCGTTATCCGGTTCGGGGCGAAGTATTTGGAGAGCGGCGTTGGCGCACCCTTGTGCTTTATGCTCCGGCGGCGATATTCTCGTTATCCGTTTTGGTGTTCGCCCTCATTCCGCTTTTGCCCATCTCTTCGGTTTCGGGACTTTTCACCGATCTTGTAGAACGGCTGAAATTCTGGCCCCGGCTGAATTTCGCCCTTCTTATTCAATTCGTGGTCGGCGTTTCTGCCGGATCAGGAATTCTTCTTTGGAGATTTCTTACAAACAGACAGCCAATAGTGCGTCAGCGGCTGAAATGGTCAATGTGGGGAACGCTGGTCTCGATCGTGCCGATCCTATCGTTTCAAATTGCCAATCAGTTTGTTCATATTCCCGAAGATACGTTAACCGTAGCCTTGACGACGCTTCCGTTGGCGCTTATTCCGCTCAGCTTTGGTCATTCTGTCGTTCGTTATCGATTGATGGATGTGGACATAGTCGTTCGCAGGGCCTTTGTTTATGCGGCAACTACTATCGCGCTTGCGACGCTGATCGGAGCGGTCGCACTTTCTCTCGTTTTCTTGATCCGTTTTGACGGCAATCTTACGAATACAGAGATCGCACTTCGTTCCCTTTTAGCACTAATTGCAATGGCGGCGATCGTTATGCTCAGTGAGCCGTTAAAGAACTTTCTTCAAGAAAGGGTCAATAGGTTCTTTTATGGCGAGCGATACGACCTTCGCCGCGGCCTTCTCGATTTCGGGCGTACGCTTTCCGCAACGACCGCTCTCGCTCCGTTACTCGAATCTCTGTCTGACCGGCTGGTACAAGTACTAGATGTCGAAAAACTCGCGCTCTTAATGGAGCGTTCCGATCGGCCGGGCGAGTATTTTGTCACTAAATCGGTCGGGCTTAGCGATGATTTCAATGTTCCGCCCGATTTTAGGCAGATGGTTCGGGAAAAATCGTCGGGTAAGGGAGTTGTACGTGCCGATGAGTTTCTGCTTACTGAAGACGATTCGAATGGCTCGAATGGTCACGGAGAAAAGAACGGGAATCGGCCAGCACCACGTGAGCTGCACTATTTTGTGCCTTGTGTCGCGCGCGGAAAGATGGTTGCGGTCATCGGGCTTGGGCGTGGAAAAGATGGCTCGCTACTGACATCAGAAGATCTCGATATTTTACGAACCGTTTCCGGATATATAGCCGTAGCGATCGAAAACAGCCGCCTATATCAAGAGCAGCAAGAGCATACCGAAGAGCTAGCTCTTTTGAAGGAATTCAATGAATCGATCGTTGAATCGGTTAATGTCGGACTGCTTGCTGTTGATGAAATTGGCGTAATTACACGCTGCAATTCAACATTCGAAGAAATGATGTCGCTTTCGCGTTCGGAAGTGGTTGGTCAGCGTGTAGAAAAGGTTTTCGACGGAGCTTTTGCTGCGAATTTGAGCAACATCTTAGGCCGCGGCAGGTGGCATTTGACCGAGATCCGAAACGCATACAAACTTCACACGTCGGACGCACTCGGTCGTTCGCTTGTTTTGAATATTGCGGTTGCACCGCTTAGATCGATCTCCACCGAACAGACAGGTGCCATCGTCGTTTTGGAGAATGTAACTTCGCGTATAAAACTCGAAGAATCGCTTCAGCAAAGTGAAAAGCTCTCAAGCATCGGCCTGCTTGCTGCGGGTGTCGCACATGAAGTAAATACACCGCTTACAGGCGTATCGAGCTACACACAGATGTTGCTTGGAATGATCCCGGAAACTGATCCCAAACATGCTTTGCTGCAAAAGATGCAACGGCAGACCGACCGTGCTTCGAATATCGTCGGGAATCTTCTAAATTTTTCTCGGACCGGTGGAGCCATCGAACCTGTAGAGGTCGATATTAACAAGCTACTTGACGACACACTACAGCTACTGGAACCTCAACTTCGAAGTTCGCAGATCTCGATCATAAAAGAATATGACCAGAACGTGCCAAGGATATTGGGTGATCCCGGCAAACTTCAGCAAGTTTTCACGAACCTCATCCTAAATGCCCGCGATGCGATCTTGGGGGAAGGTACTGTAACGCTTCGATCAATACAAACTGATGCGCAAGAGGTTGTGATCGACGTAGTCGACACCGGCGAGGGGATTCCGGAAGAGAATCTTAAACGTATTTTTGACCCATTCTTTACGACTAAGGGCGTAGGAAACGGCACTGGGCTCGGCCTTGCGGTTACTTACGGTATCGTGCAAGAACACGCCGGATCAATTGAGGCTATGAGTGAAAATGGAAATGGCTCGACCATTCGCCTGGTATTTCCTTTAGCGGGACGCATCCGCCAGCGTGCGGTCAGCTAGAATTCTGCAAGTTGTTCCACGAACTTGAGACCGCTTTGTGAAGATATATTGCGACCGCTCCGGCAAGGATCATCACTGCCGATGCCGCAAAAAAGGTTCGCGTAATTGTCTGATCGTCTAACGAACCAAAGGCATTGTTAAGCAGAACTCCGCCGATCATCGGAGCTATCGCCCGAGCAAGACTTGCCCCGGACTGCATAATTCCTAACGAACGTCCTTGATCCTCATCGCTCGAAATGCGCGAAACCAAACTGGTTAGTGCGGGCGAAGCAAGCGAATTCCCGATAGACAACAGTGCTCCGATCGCAAGCAAAGCACCCAATCCGCCAGCCGCCGGACCAATAAATGGCATTGCCGCCAACGTGATCACCATAATAAAGCAACCCGCAATTATCAGGCGAGATTCGCCGAATCGCTTCTCCAGCATCCCGAAAAGCAGACCCTGGCAAATGATCGACATAAGGCCAAGGAATGCGAAAATATATCCGTTGTCCGAAGCATCGTAACCGTAGCGGTACGCTGTGAACAGCACGAATGCATAGGTCATAATGGAAAATGCGGTCACGAGGAGAAAATAAGTAAGGTTTACGAGGCTGAAGATCCGGTCGCCGAAAGATTCCAATAGTTCGGCCAGCCGTCCTTTCCGTTCGGTCTGTTTTACCTGATCAAACTTACGGCTCTCCGGTAGGAAGAAGTACAAGGCGATCGCGTTGGCAAACGCCAGCCCGCCGGCAATGTAAAAGGGAATGTGAACTCCATATTTGCTCAATATCCCGGAGATAGCCGGGCCAAGGATAAACCCAAGTCCGAATGCGGCACCAAAAAGCCCCATCCCTTTCGCCCTTGTTTCGCGAGAGGTGACATCCGCGATATAGGCCTGCGCGGTCGAAATATTTGCGCCGGTTATTCCGCCCACGATCCTACCGAGGAAAAGTATTGCAAGCGATTCGGCGGCACCCAGGATCACGAAGCCCACCGCCGAACCTAATAAACTGATGAAGAGTATCGGCCTTCGCCCATATTTATCCGAAAGACGACCGAGCACAGGCGAGAAAAAGAACTGCATCCACGAATAGATCGCCCAGAGCATTCCGATCTCAAAAGGCGTCGCAAAGAAGGGGGCGTTATTCGCGTAATACGGCAGGATCGGGATCACGATGCCAAACCCAATGAGATCGATGAATACAGTGATAAAGATCACTACCAATGGAGGCGTGAAGAATTTTTCCTTTTCTGTGACCTTATCGGAATCGCTCATAGACCGAACGTTTTTATACACCGCCGCAAACGCCAAAGTTTAGCAAACGCGAGAATAAATGTAGAATAGAGACAAATCTGAACTGCAAATTTTCTAAAAGGATGCAAAATATTCCAAGACCTAGTTTTCTAATCTTAATCACGATCTTTCTTTTAACCGGAACTATGAGCCAGAAAGCAAACTCCGGCGTTCGCGTAAAAACAGCAAAAGCACCATCGGCGGCAGTCAAAAAGCAGACCGTTCCGCAAATCCGATTCGTTGTAGGAATGTCGAAACCGACAAGCCATTTGCTTGAGGTGGAGATGCATTTGAAATGGGAAAGTATGCCGGATCTTACGCAGTTAAAGATGCCTGTTTGGACACCGGGCAGCTATCTCGTTCGTGAATATGCGAGGCACGTTCAAGATCTTGCGGTGCGCGATGATTCGGGGAAAGAGCTCGCGTGGGAAAAGATAAATAAGAACACCTGGCAGGTGAATTCGAAGGGTCATAAAGAATTCACGGTAACATACAAGGTCTATTCCAACGAACTTACCGTACGAACCAATGAACTGAACGATGAGCATGCATTTTGGAACAATGCGGCACTACTGTTCTTTGTAAAAGATCAGCTCAAGGCCCCTTCGACGGTAACTGTTAAGCCCTATGGGAACTGGAAGGTAGCAACAGGTCTTCGGCCGGTTGAGGGTGAAGCAAATACGTTTCGTGCCGCCGATTTCGACGTTCTTTACGACTCGCCGTTTGAAGTGAGCGATTTCAAAGAAGTCACATTCACAGTTCAGGGCAAGCCTCACCGTTTTGTCGTAACCGGCGAAGGGAATTATGACCTGAAAGCTATCGCACGCGATTCGGCAAAGATCGCTGAGGAGTGCTATAAGATCTTCGGGGATCTTCCGTTCGAAAATTATCTTTATATTTTGAATCTTCGCGGACGCGGCGGCCTCGAGCACTTGAATTCGACAGCACTTCAATGGAATCGCTTTAATTTCAAACCGCGAGCACAGTACATCAACTTCCTGTATCTGGTCGCACACGAATATTTTCATGTCTGGAACGTAAAGCGAATACGGCCTGACGTGCTTGGCCCATTCGATTACGAAAACGAGAACTACACGAAATTGTTATGGTTTGCGGAGGGAGCAACTGCATACTATGAAGCGGTACTTCTAAGACGTGCCGGGCTGATCACAGATAAGCAATTTCTGGCGACCAAGGCATCTTTGATCACCGATCTACAGGCGCGGCCCGGACGATTTCAGACCAGTCTTGAAGAGGCCAGCTTTGATGCATGGATAAAGTATTATCGGCAGGATGAAAATTCGGTAAACAATCAGGTCTCATACTACGACAAGGGCGAGATCGTGAATATGATGTTGGACATCGAGATCCGAACAGCCTCGAAAGGCGCAAGATCGCTCGATGATGTTCTGCGATATTTGTATAACGAATTTTCGAAGAAAGGAAAGAATTTTTCGCCCGCCGATCTTCAGAGCGCGTGTGAGAAAATAGCAGGCAAAAGCCTGGACGATTTCTTTGCAAAATTCGTTCGTGGCCGTGAAGAGATCGATTACGATGCCATCGTAAGCGGAGTCGGTCTCCGCATGGATGTTTCGCGATCGGATGAAGGGAAGGCCTACATTGGAGCAGATCTTGTCGAAGATGCGGGTCGGCTTTCAATTCGTGTTGTGCGGTTTGGAACGCCGGCATTCGAACAAGGGCTTAATTCAGGCGATCAGATAATCGCAGTCGACGGATACCGGGCAAACCTTTCGTTCTTGAATAGTTACATAGCTGACCGGAAACCGGGCGATACGGTCGGTTTAAGCTTATTTAGATCCGATCGGCTACGTGAAATAATATTTAAGCTCGGATCGGATTCGCGAGCTTCTTACTCGTTCGAGGCCATTTCGAATGCGACTAGCGAACAGAGGCGTCTTTATAAGGAATATCTTTTCGCCGAACTTTGAATTGCGCGTTCTGGAAGCAAACCTTTTGTTATGAGTTTTTCTAAAGCGGCAATTATCGCCGTGTCTATTGTTTCGATCCTATTTTCGGGGTGTAATGAGCCCGAGAAGTCGCCCGGTGCTGTGGTTCCAACCTCGCTTGGAGATGTTGCAGCTGTTCGATTAAGTTACCGTTACGAGGCAGACGTGCCGGCACCCACGATCGAGGAAATTCAAACACGAACTGGAACTATTGACGCAGCCGTTGCGGCCGATTTTCAGATAAACAGGCCGGATGAATCCATTTCGAGCACGGTCGCATCGGCAGACGGAAGTCGAATCGCTGTGGTCTATAGCCGTCCAACAGATGAACCCGGTGATTATCGGCTCGATATGTACGACGCGAGTGGAAAGCCGCTCAGAAAGCTGACGTCGGACCTAATGGCGGTTCATTTTCCGGAAACGATTCGCTGGTCGCCCGATGGCCGTTCATTGGCGTTTGTCGCAATGCTGAGAACTGCGTCGGCAGTTCCTGAACCCGTTCAAACACCTGGTTCAGATCAGCCTGCAACGGTCGAGGGAACCGATTCAAACTCAAATTCCGCACCTGTTGCTCCGGCCGAGCCCACCGCGGCTCCGACACCCGAAGCACCTACCGGCATACTCACCTTTCGAACGGATCAGCTATATGTAGCTGACGCAGATGGAGGCGTCACACGCCCGCTGACACAGAATGAAAGCCTGATCTATTACTTTTACGAATGGTCGCCCGACAGCACGATGCTGGTGACCCTCGCGGCTACGTCCGTCGAATGGAACTATCTTGAAAGGATGGTTAAGGGCCGCGGCGAGGTCTTCGTACCTGCTGGTCGGCCTAGAGTAGTGGAGAAAAACGGCCGCGAGCGATTGCTGGATGATGCCTTGACGTCGGTCTATCCTGTCTGGTCGCCGGATTCGTCAAAGATCGCCTGTGCATTCGACAAACAGATCCGCGTTTACGATGCGAGCGGAACGGTGCCAACACAGGCAGCGATCCCTTTGAGGAATAACCTGCTTTTATCGTCTCAGGCATACGACCAGGCTCAATCGCAGACGCTTGGTGCTGAAAGCTCGAACGGCGAGCTCCAACAGCCAGCCTCGAACGCTAATACGTCAGGAGCGACATTACCGGACCCGAACACGCTGGTTTCGTTCAATCCGATCGTTACCCTGCATTGGCCGTCCAGCGAACTGCTCTATTTTCAAACGGCGTTCATAAAAAGAATGCTGAACGATGCGGACAGCGTTTCAAGTTTTCCGCGGTGGCACAGATTGATCCTTTCGGCCCAGGCCGGCACAAACTAAATTATGAACTTCCAAACTGTTGAAGAGATCTTTGAAGTGAACGATAAGATCAGGCTGAAATTTAAGGCTCTGATTAACAATATACCCAGCGAATTGGCCGCTTCGGAAGGAGCCGAGGGTACCTGGTCGATTCGAATGATCGCCGAACATATCGCTATCGTCGATGAGGGAATGATGAGGATCTGCTCCAAATTGTTGTCGAAGGCTGAGGCTGAAGGCTTGACTGGCGACGGCACGGCCCAGGTTTCCAGTTCATTTACAGAACGGGCCGCAGCGGCATCAGAGACCAAGCTCAAAGCTCCTGAAATGGTTGAGCCAACCGGCAGAGTCTCGGTCGCGGAAATTATCAGCCGGCTGAATTTGAACGATGAACAATGGGCCGGGCTAAGAAAAAAGTTCAACTCTTTCGATGCGTCGAAACATACCTTTCCTCATCCTTATTTTGGGGATCTGAATGCACAAGATTGGCTTCTTCTTCGGGGCGGACATGAAATGCGCCATATCAGACAGATCGGTCGTCAAATTCAAGCCATGAATGTAAAGAACCCCGGCTGAAAGGAGGGCGATCAGCCGGGGCGATCGTCCAAACCGAAGCTTCTCAGTGGTCAATTGCTCTGTTGAAGCTTTGTTTGGATGAACCGAGGATCAGATGGCATTGCCATTTATCCTTTTTTCGATCATCGGGATACGAGCGGCACGTCGCCGTCCGTTCCGAACCTAATTACCTGAACGGCTCCGTCTAAACTACGAAGAATGTACCAGTTGCCGTCTGAGGGCCTAAACACGGCGATGTCGGTCTTCAGATCTTCATCGTACTGGCCTGCAACGGGAATATCGCCCGGCAATCCGAATTGTAGGATCGTGTAACCGCCGTCTGAGGATCTTGCAACGTACCAAACTCCATTGGACGGGCGAAATATCGCTAGATCGGCCCGGCCGTCACCATCGAAATCTCCGCTGACCGGGATATCGTCGCTCAAGCCGAATCGTGCTCCGCCGAAACTGCCGTCTGAGCTTTTTCGCCAATACCAGATTCCCGTCGAGGGCCGATATACCATTAGATCGTCGCGGCCGTCGCCATCAACATCTGCAGGCATCGGTATGTCTTCGGGTAGTCCGAACCGATCGATCGAAAATCCACCATCCTGGCTCCGCTGAACATACCACACGCCCGTCTCTGGCCGATAAACCGCTACGTCTGACCGGCCATCGCCGTCAAAATCGCCGCGTACGGGCTTGTCAGTAGCAAATCCGAACTGCAGCCCGGTGATACCTCCGTCCGAACTTCGCTTGATCTCCCAGATCCCTGCCCCGCCGACATTTCGGAACACAGCAATGTCAGTGCGGCCATCTCCATCGTAATCTCCAGAGACGACCTTATCGCCGGAACCTCCGAGCTGGTCGAATGTGATCCCGGCTCCATTCTGAGCGAACCATTGACCGGTCGACGGACGAAAAACGGCAAAGTCATTCGTTCCGTTACCGTCAAGATCGCTTAAGCTAGACCGCGGTATCAAGGTGCCGCGGATCTCGCCGCCCGGATTGTTCTGGCTTGAAATGACCGCAGACCACAGCCCTGTCCTAAGCTGTTGAACAAGGGCGGATGATACATCTATCGTTATCGACGCGAAATTTCCATTTGTACCGCCAAGAACCGGAAACTGATAGACGGTTGTGGCATTGCCGGTCGTTGTCTCGATATAGGCGGCGGTTTGCGTACTTGTCAGGTTATGAAATTCTCCGAATATCGTAGCCTGGGTTTCAGATTCATTCAGCGAGACCTTTATTTCACCATTCGCTGACGTTTGTACAGGTGGGGTCGTACCCGTTCCGGTAAGATGTGCCTCAAACGAACGTCCGAATGATGGACTTGGACTCGGCGTCGGGCCCGGCGTTGAACCCGGTGACGGCGAGGGGCTCGGACTCGGACCAGTAAAACCTGCGAAAACGCCGTTCATGATGGTGGAGCCGTTCACCGTTAGAACGATCGTCGAGCCAGCAACCACAGGAGGAACTGTTTCACCTCGGTCAGTTCGAAGTCGTAATCGTCCTTCGCGGTCGCTTTCGATCTGAAAGTTTCCAACAGTAATGCTGTCAACGATCGCCGTTACCGTGGTGCCTGCGGGAAGGTTGATCTGTCTGACACGTATCTCAAGTTCAAGCCGACTGCTGTGCACCTCGAATTCGGCATAGCCCAATGGCACAACACCGCCGATAACCGCCCCCGAAAGACCGGCAAATAGGTTGCCGCTGTTGGGTGAGCCTGTAGGGCTAGGGCTAGGGCTCGGATTCGGGCTGGACGTTGGACTTGGATTTGGTGAACCGGTAGGCGATGCGGATGGGCTCGGCGACGCGCTGGGCGACGGATTGGGGCCTCCGCCGCCAAGAATTCCGCTAACCAGCACATTGTTATTGCCCAGAACCTGCACACTTGAACCATCTACGGTCACCGGGACGTTCTGTCCGTCTTCCGTTCGTAGTTTCAAACGTCCTCGCTGGTCAGCTTCGAGAATGATAGAACCGATCGAATTACCGTCAACGACCGCGTTCAGAACTGTGCCTGCCGGTAGTGCAACGTCTTCGATCTCTACTTCGATCTCTCGATGGCCATTCGCATATACCTGATATTCACTGTCGCCGTGGGGATTGATGCTTCCAGTTGGCGAAACGAGGTTAGCCGTGCGAACTAGGATCGGAACACCGCCGGCCTCTGCCGACTGATTAAAAAATGGGATGGAAACCCACGCTGCGATCGCCGCGATCACTAACGCGGGCTTCACGAATTTTTTCCAAGAACATATTCCTTTCATTTTTGTTACCTGCCAATTTTTTGATCTGCGATCCGAATTTGCACTAGCCCTCTGTCGTGACAACCCGTCTCAAACAGACAGTGCGGAATCGGTCAACAAAAAGACAGGATGGAGAATAAAAATGAGGCCGTCTGAGAACCAGATGATCTGCGGCATGAGTTTTTTGCATCGGGCGATCTTTTGACGGCACGTCCCACCCCGACTGCGTGGGCTAGACCGTCGATGTGATAAAGCGGCCTACTGCAGCGAGGGCAGATTCGTCTTTGGCCATAAGGCGGATCAAAAACGCGCCCGGCGAGACCATCGGTCCGTGCGGATCCAATGGCGGAATATACACCAATTGTGGTGTATTTAGCACTCGAATGGGGGTGCACGAAATGGTGTAAGCGGGATCGGTGCACGAAATGGTGCAAAATCGGTTAAAGTGTTGATCTAATTGGGGATATTGGAAAATAGTGTCTGAAATGTAGACCAAAAACACGTGTTTTTAAGCCAAAAACACGTGAATTTGAAGCAAAAACACGTAAATCTAGACCAAAAACAAGTAAATTTGAAGCAAAAACACGTGAATTTAAGACAAAAACACGTGTATTTGGTCCATTTTCTCGCGTTTTTGGTCTGTTTTCTCGCGTTTTAGAGCTAAAAACACGTGTATTTGGACCAGATTCTGGCGAGATGGCCTTTTGTTGAAGACAAATGGGTCGTGAATCGTGGATCGTGAATCGTGGGAAGTAAATCGTCAAATAGAGAATATGTCCGCAGATGAACACGGATGGACACGGATGGTTTCGTGAGGGCGCGAACCAGAAACAAGAAGGCCGCCTTTTCGGACAGCCTTAAGAAACTTGCTTTTATAGAGCGTTTATTCCGGGCAATTCGTACGTGGAGCGTAGCAATGTTCTTTACCGATCAATACGCACAGTGCATCGACCCGCGTGGTCTCCATATTTATTCCCCTAGAGGGCAAGGGGCAATCCCATTCGCGGCCCTGCTCTTCGATCGTTTCTACGACATCAGAAAGCGGCATGGCGGGATCTTTTGATCTCAGCAGGGCGGCAATACCGCTGACGATCGGCGCAGACATCGATGTTCCCGACCAGACACCGTATCGTCCGCCTGGAAGAGCACTTACGATGTTCTCGCCCGGGGCCACGACGCGAACCCATCGATCTACACTTCTATCCTGCACGTTTGCCATCGTCGAAAATGGCGCAAGCCGATCAAGGCTGGTGCTCGCACCAACGCTAAGAAGATTGTCGTCTATGTCATTGACCCCGCCGCGTTCGGCCGCAGGATAAATGCGTGAGCTTCCGTTTCCGATCTCGCCGCCATTTCCTGCACCGGCCACTATCAAGAGCCGATTATCATCAAATTCAGGAAATTGCTGTTCGCCCGGGATCACTACATCATCACATCCGTTGAAAAGGTCGTGTAAAAATGAATTCGACTGCGGTGTCAGGTCTTCCGGATAACCGAAACTCATATTTATTACGGTTGCTCCGTTCTTCGCCGCCCAGATCATCGCATCCTTTATACGCCAAAGATCACCCTCGCCATCCGAGTTCAGAACACGGATCGGCATTATCTTCGCGTCAGGTGCGGTTAGTGCGATTATGCCGGCAACGTGGGTTCCGTGGCCATAAACGGGATTAAGACGAAGCTGTCCTACCTCGCTCGGATCGTTGTCATCGTCAACGAAGTCGTAACCGGGCACCAGTCTATTCTCAAATGCAGGATGCTGCAGATCAATGCCCGTATCCAATACGGCTATGGTCACACCCTGGCCCGTCGAAATGAAATGTGATTGAGGGATGCGGATATGCTTAAGGAACCATTGGAGCTGATACCCCTTTGAACTGCCGCCGATGGCCCAAGAGCGGCCGATGGCCCACGACCGGCCCAGAGTCCATGGAAGCCCCTCACGTTCAACGAGGCTGACCTTCCGATTGGTTTCCTTTTGAACGATACGAGCATCGCCCTGCATCGATTCGATTATCTGAAGTGGTGTTTGCGATGATTTTGTCCGATCGATCCGCATTCGATAGGTTGGCGGTGTTCCGACCTGATCGACCGGCGTCGGGATCAGATCATATTGGGCAGCGATCGCAGCAAGCTGCGTCTGGTTTGTAATGTCCAACAGAACATCGTCCGGTGTGCAATCGCAGAACGCAATGGGAGCCGCCGATCTCTGCCCGGGCAGAGTGCCAAACGGGACGAGAACAGACAAAAAAACCAAAACGACTCGAATGCCGAAAACCCGCATCTTGCCAATACCTCATTTCAACAGTGTGAGATAGTTTATCAAAAAGACGCTAGTATGCGAAAAATATTACGAGCCGCCTATCAGGACGAACGGAGCCCAAAAGTAGGGATGGTCACCACGCTCAGCAAATAAACTTTGCGTCTTTCCGAGTGCTTGTGCTGCCGAACTGCCCGAACTGATCTCTCGATAATATCTCTTCATAAACTCAACGGTTGCCTTGTCATTGACATTCCACAACGAAAGCAGCACTGAGCGTGCACCGGCAGCGATCAAGCTGGCTGTGAAACCTGTTAGTTCTTCACCCGGCGATGAATGGTTTAGGCCAGTTTCGCAAGCGCTGAGGGTGACGAGCCGGGCATTCAGCTTCATCTTCAAGATATCACCTGCAGTAACTATTCGATCCGAAAGCGTTAAATTTGAGAATGCCGGATTGTCAGTTCGAAATTGACCATGGCTTACCACATGCAGAATTTCCGCATTTGGGGCGAATTGAGCAAAATTGGAAAATGTTGCCGCCTTATCCGTGAAACTTCTGGACCCGGCGAGCAATTTCGAAATTGCTGCCACCTCGTCATTCGCAAATGGGATCGAGGCGTCATCGGAACTGAACAAGATCGCACCTGAACTTTTGTCCTCCTTTCGCTTGTCCAGCCGGGCCCATATTTCGGCGCTAGGCGTAAGCGTGATCGAATGTCTTTCTATTAGGTATTCACTCCCATCGAACAAAGAACTAAACGGTACATAATTCAATTGTCCATACGGTGAAATGACTAGCGATCTCCCATCAATCAAATGGCTGATCGGCCCAATAAGTTTCTTGTAAAGTGTTTCCAGTACCTTGTCGATCCGAGTCTTCATCTCAAAACGGATAGCATCCGAAGGATCCCTCAAAAACCTGATCGCATTTACCTGAAAATGAAACTGCCGGATTAAGTTGCCGATCTCGGACTCGTTGGTCCTTAGATCAATGAATTTGATCGGATCGGAACCCAAAACGAAAACACCCACCTGGTCATTTGTCGAAACATACTCGACCAGACATTTATCCGCTCCGATAGAGTTCTGAAGATGTTCGATGCTTATGTCTTGGGATTCGATCGCGGCATACCGATCCGAGGACGTTTCAATCCTTCCCAAAATTAACCTTCGCTCAAGTTCCGAAAGTTCACTCTCCGCTTTCCTTATATCTGAGGCGATCTTCCGCGAACGCAGCGGATCCGCGTCGTTCAACAGGCGATAAAGCCAATTCAAACGTTGGCGCAGCGTCTGGATGGCAGGCTCATCGTCAGAATTTTCGGGATCTGCTTTGGTTGCGGAAACAAGTTCGAGAAGGGTTCGTGCACGAAGCTTTTCAGCGTATATGAACGCTGATCGGAAGTCGTTCGAACCAATATTAATCTCAATTAAATTCTTGAACGGCTCAAGTTTGTCTGAAATAAAACTTCGGCGAAACTCAATTCCCGGAAGCGGGGCTCTTAGTCTTTCAACGATGTTTGCTGAACGCGAAAAATGTTCGATCGCCAAGTTACGACTGCCTATTCCAGCGAAATACTTGCCGGTTTCATTGAGGATCGCGATCAACAGCCTGGTGTCCTTAAGTTTGCTGGCCTCATTGAGGAGAAGCCTTAGCCGCTCCCTGAACCCGTTCAAGGGCCGGTATGTAAGATCGGCCTTTAGGATCTGAAAGCGGGCCAACAATCGAGTCCGCGGTGTCGTTATTGATCGGAACGACGACCTTATCTCACCGGAAAGCCGTAACGCCGCCGTCCTTCTTCCAGCGAGCAATTCATTCTCCAAGAGCAGAACCTTGGTGTGGATAACACCGGTACGGTTCAGCGTTTTCTCAAACAAACTGATCGCTTTTCCAAACTCCCGCCTAGCGGCCACATGATCGCCGGCATTCATATAAACCTGGCCCAGTCCAATCCGGGCCCGAGATTCTTCGGCAGTTAGGCGATTGCGCAAAAGCTGCTTTATGGCATGTGCATAGAGTTTTTGAGCCTCAGTGTAAAGATTCAGCTCGGCGTAAGCTTCGGCCATTTCGAGAAGAGCTATAGCGATCTGATGAGGCATCTTGAGCGATTCAAACCGCTTCCTCGATGATTCGAGGTATTGAAGTGCCTCACTATAGCGGCCGGTCCGTCTGAGGAGATACCCGAGGCTGGCTTCGATCTCCGCCTCCGTAAATCCCATCTTCATGCGGGCAGCATTGGCAAGAGCAGAGCGTAAACTTGATTCGGCCTCCTCGAGCCGGTTCATTTCGGTGTAGGTATTTGCGAGGCCGTTTTCAGCCAAAATCTCCCACTCGGCTTCCCCAACATTTCTGAATCGCTCAAGTGCCGAACGACACCAACGCTCCGCCTCGGCATGCCGTTCACTCCGAGCAAATAGATTGCTCATATTCAGCTCAATTTTTGCGGCAGCGACTGTGTCATTGTGGTCAAGGAATATCTTCAGAGCCCTTCGTCCGGTGCGGATCGCCTCGTTAATATGGCCCATCATCGCCTGGACCATTAACAAAGCGACCATTGGGCGAGCTGATTCAAGGATATGACCAACGGATCTGAATATCTTGCTTGATCGGCGAAGATCGTCGACCGATTGGTCGAGAGTGCCTTGAACCACTTTCTCGATGCCATTTACCCAGTATCGGATAGCATCTATCTCAGGAAGTTTATGCAACTCGGCGATCAGGGCCATTACTGACGCTGCTTTCTTCGCAATGATCGGTTCCTTTGTCCATGATGCGTAGCATCGGTCTCGGATGATCATTGCGAGTCGAACTGCATCGTTCGGAGGTAGCTCTCGGATCCTGACCTTGGAGTCGGCCAATGATCGTGCGGACAGTAACTTGTCGGCCAGGTTTTCGAGAGAGGATGATCGTTCGGTCTGAACCACAATGGCGATTCTACGTCGACCGGCTCATTTCTTGAAGCGGGAAAGGTATAAGTTGGTCGGGAGCGATCATATCATATCGAAAAGGTTCCTGTTTCGATAATACTTGCGTCGGTCAGAACTGAAACCGAATAATCGCCCTTTTTAGTGATCGAAAATTGAAACTGTCCATCGTCAGTCAGTATCTCCTTGACCACGCCTGCACCTTTTAGCTGAACGGTCAGGTTCGGTTCGCTAGATCCCAGGATCTGGCCGATCAACTCAAATCTCTTTGAATGCCCGGAGACCTCGATCTGGATCACAAGTTCATCCACTGTAAAGACAAGCGTTCGAACCGCCGTACCCTGAGTTGCACGTTCGCCTTGTAGTGCCGTGCCCGGCGAGACGTCCATTTGCAGAGCAGCCAAAATTCTCTTGAGGAACGGCCTAGGCTCGACGGCATGAGCAAAGTCCGTGCGGTACAGATTCTTGACCCATTTGATCGCCTCTTCCGGTGCATCGGTTGACCTATCAGATCTGATCAATTCTATGATTTTCTCAGTTCTATCTTTCATTTCATTTTTCTAAAAACCTGACGTTTTCAGTCGCCAACTCCACAGTGTTTCCTCTTCGATAAAAAAGACCAAGGATCCTCTTCAGTTCGTGATCAATTTTTCGAGCTTCTTTAGACACCTTGATCGAAGAGGGCTTATACTTGTTCCACCGGCCCCGATCACCTCTCCAACCTCTTCATAAGACGCTGGCTTGTCCTGCAAATAAAGCATAGAAAGTATAGTTCGGCATCGTTCGTCCATGGAGGCGATCGCGGTCCTGATCAGATGTTGCTGCTCCATTTCTATCAGAACCGTATCTGCCAGCGGACGCAAATCAGGTTCATTCGCCATCAAAAGCTCATGTTTTTCCGGATCTCCGTCTGCCGCCTCATTCTTTCGCGACCTGATAACCCCCCATGTCTTGAACTTTGCGGTCGTGACCAGCCAAGCTCGGATCTTTTCGGGCTGCTTGATCTCGTCGAGCTTTTGAAGCAGCGTTACAAAGACATCCTGAAAAATGTCAGAGGATTCTTCGTCAGAAAGCCCGCCACGCCTCGGGATCGAATAGATCAAGCGCTGATACCTGTCGACCAGTTCATTCCACGCTGCTTGATCGCCTGACTTGCATCTTCGGAACAAGGCCGCGTCCTCTAAAGCCAGAGAAGAAGCCTGAAATTCATCAATGGTTGATTGTTCGGTACTGTTTCCCACTGTGTCCGCATTTTCCAACAATTAAACATTTGAAGCAAAGTTCGATCGAAATTATCCTTGTTTTACCCGATGATCATCTGTGATAAGATTTCGCTTTAGCTGCTATAACAAAGTCTTACGGCAACTTTACGCATTCTTCTATGGATAAATTTGTAGTTCGCGGCGGGGCTGAACTTCGAGGTTCGATCGAGATCGGCGGGGCGAAGAATTCGGCCTTGCCGTGCCTGGCGGCGTGTTTGTTAACCGCCGAAACAGTTACGCTCCACAATGTTCCTTATGTAAAGGATCTGATCACTCAACGACGGTTGCTTGAAGACCTTGGGGCGACCGTGCTTACGCCGGAGCTCCGAACTCATAAAGTTACAGCGGAACATATTGATACTTTCGAAGCACCCTATGAACTAGTGAAAACAATGCGTGCAAGCGTGCTTGCTCTGGGGCCGCTTCTGGCACGATTTGGTAAGGCCAAGGTAAGTCTTCCGGGAGGCTGTGCGATCGGTACACGTCCGGTCGATCTTCATTTGAAGGCTTTTGAGGCACTTGGCGCGGATGTATCGCTGGAGTCCGGCGACATTGTTGCCTCAGCCCCTGAGGGACGACTTGTCGGAGCTGAGATCAATTTTGAAATAGTGACGGTTACCGGAACCGAGAACGCGATGATGGCGGCGGCTCTTGCCAACGGCAGAACTGTCATTCGAAACGCAGCGATGGAACCGGAGATCGAGGATCTTGCTTCATTATTGAATAAAATGGGAGCCAAGATAACTGGTGCCGGGACTTCGGAGATGACGATCGAAGGCGTCGAGGCGTTAACCGGTGCGGAACATACGATCATTCCCGATCGGATCGAAACCGGAACATTTATGGTAGCGGCGGCAATAACCGATGGTGAGTTGGAAATAACGAATTGCCAACCTCTTCACCTCAGATCGGTCATCGAAAAACTTAGATCGGTCGGGGTTGAGATAGAACAAACAGGTGAAGATACTTTAGTTGTACGCCAGTCATCTGAGGGATTGGTTTCTCAAGACGTGACCACGGAACCGCATCCGAATTTCCCTACGGACATGCAAGCTCAGTATATGGCGCTTATGACGCAAGCAAACGGAACATCTGTTGTAACGGAAACGATATTCGAGAATCGATTCATGCACGCTTCCGAAATGATCCGAATGGGAGCAGACATCCAAATATCCGGTAACACCGCAACGATCCGAGGGCCGAAGCAGTTGCATGGAGCTCCGGTCATCGCCTCAGATTTGCGAGCATCAGCTTCGCTTGTGCTCGCGGCGCTGTGTGCTCAGGGAGAGACCGTGATCGAGCGTGTTTATCATATTGACCGTGGTTATGAAAGGATAGTTCGCAAGCTAAGGTCAGTCGGGGCTGATATAGAACGCATTTCAGAGTCGTCGGCAATCGCCGAAGCCAGTTAACTTTCGTTTTCACTTATGTTTTAATTGATTTGTGAGCGAAAAAGGCCGGAACGAATGTATTTTCTGCAAAATCGCAGACGGGGCAGTACCTGCAGCGAAGGTCTTTGAGGATGAATTCTGCGTCGCATTCAATGATCTAAGCCCTCAGGCGCCGACCCATATTCTTGTTATTCCAAAGATCCATATTGATTCGCTTGATAAACTAAAGCCTGACCAGAAAGGACTTGCAGGTCACTTAATAGTATCCGCAGCGGAAATTGCTCGAAATAATGGTTTTGCCGAAGACGGTTATAGGGTAGTGATCAACACGAACTCGGACGGCGGGCAGACGGTGTTTCACCTTCATGTTCATCTGCTTGCGGGACGCCAGTTTATTTTCCCTCCAGGCTAATGCATTCATAATGCGATATTTCTTCTTAATTTTGAGCGTATTCTCTTTAGTCTTCTTCGCGAGCTGTTCAGGCACGTCCGGCGACAGTGCGAACTTGGCGAACGCAAATCTGTCGGAAGTCGGTGAATATCAAGACGCGGCCCTTGCTCTTGCGGACGGAACACGTTTTATTGATGAAGACGAGGTAGAAAAGGCCATCGCTGTCTTACTACAGGCTGTCAAGTTAGATCCGGATCTCGCAGAGGCCTATTTTAATCTCGGTGTTGCATATGCTTTGATCGAATTGCGCGATTCATTGGATCCCGAAAACAGCGTACCGATCGGTTCGAATACAGATGAATCGAATAAGAAGCCTAATTCAGCCATCGCCTTTGAAAAGGCAGCCGAAGCATATGAAAAGGTCATTACGAACGAACCTGAGAATTATCAGGCGCATTTCAGCCTCGGGCTCTCCTACAATAAATTGA
>CAZXTS010000021.1:0-2558 GCA_964643745.1 uncultured Chloracidobacterium sp. | reverse complement strand
GAAGCGATCGGACCGCTAAAAAAGGCATTAGAGCTCGATCCAGAGAATGTAGAAGCCGAAGAGCTTCTCTCTGATGCAGAAGCTGGACGGAGTCGGGTGGATTACGTTTCACCGAAGCGAGATTCGAACACGGCGTCGAATACGAATTCGGCCGGCAACACGTCAACAACTTCATCCAATACGAAATCAAGTCAAGGCACGAATCCTGATACAAAACAATCCCCGGGTGGAACTCCGAGACCTCCAGGTACTAAAGTTCAGCCTCCATCAAATCGACCCAAATGATCTTCTTCACGCAGCCTTAGTGTGTCAACTTGACATACGTGGGTCAAAAAGACACATAATTTAGTTCTACAGGAACCATCGAACTGTATGAACATCGAAATAGAAACATCTGCCGAACTCTCGCTCGAACAGAAGATCAAAATGCATGAGGCGCGCGAGTCGATCCTAGAACGGCTTGCCGGAGACCTTCCTGAAAGCATCGAGATCGAACGGTTTCTGAATGTGATAGTTTCCGAACTCGGGCGAATGCTGAATGCAGATCGCTGCGATGTGCTGCAGCTTATTGACGACAAAGAACTCCAGATCAGTCACGAGTGGCGTCGCGACAAAGCCATTCCGTCTAGTAAGGGTACCGTAATTCCTATCGACAAGAACCGCCTTTCTGAGCAGTTTGATATTACACGTCCAATAATTATAAATGACACTGCATCGTCAAAAGACCCGACTCTGAAGTTCTTTGCAAAGGCGTTGGAAACTCGGTCGTTGCTTGTAATTCCGATCAGTGTGAAGGAATCGGTAATCGGCCTTCTCGGCCTGCACGATACAAAAAAACCGAGAGTTTGGCTTGAAGAAGAAGTGCAGTTCCTGGAATCGATCGCCAGACAGATGGCTATTGGCTATCAATATACGCGGCTTTATGTCCAGCAGGAACAGGAATCAAAGCGTACGAATGCTCTACTTGAGATCGCAAATACATTGAATTCGCATGTTGATTTCAATGAAGTTTCGGCTCGCGTGCTTGAACGCGCCATTAACCTTGTCGGTGCTGATTACGGGGCACTTGGAGTTATTGATCATGCCGAAAATAGGATCGCCCTAGCCTCGTTCAAATCGGCTGAAGGCGTTAAACCGAACCGCGTTCTTAAGATCGTGGAATCACATGGCCGCTCATTGAATATCGATACATTTCCGGCGGTCGCCGGACTGATCCGTGATGGACATACTCGTCAGGTCTCTGATGCCGAACTGCCGTTTGCCATAAGGATGATCTTCAACCGCTCGCTCGGCGGAAAGAGCGCACTACTATCTCCTGTAAGGGTTGGGGGCACCACCTTTGGGCTGATCGGCTTTGTGTGGAGTAAGCCGACGACCTTTGAGGAGCATGACATTGCATTGGTCGAAGGAATTGCTGACCAGATCGGCACTGCATTGGAACGGGACAAATTGTCTACCGAAGTGATCCGCCTGAAGGGCGAATTGTACCAACGAAGCAGCGAAATAGTTGGTCAGACCCCGGAGATTCGCCGATCGATCGATCTCGCATTGAGCGTCGCAGATACGCCTACGACCGTTTTGATCCAAGGCGAGTCCGGAACTGGAAAGGAGCTGCTAGCGAACCTTATTCATTTCAATTCCGGCCGCGAAGGAAAGACCTATATAAAAATAAATTGCGGAGCGATCCCTGAGCCACTTATTGAATCGGAACTATTCGGCCACGAAAAAGGAGCATTTACCGATGCACGTACACAGCGGCGTGGCCGATTTGAAGAAGCGGACGGCGGTACGCTTTTCTTGGACGAGATCGCTGAGATGCCATTGTCCGCTCAGGTGAAACTTCTGCGCGTACTGCAGGACGGTGAACTGACCCGTGTGGGAGGAAACGAGGTATTGAAGACCGACGTGCGTGTAATCGCGGCAAGCAACGTTGACCTCGAAGAAGCTTGTAATGACGGTAGATTTCGCAGTGATCTCTTTTTTCGGCTTTCTGTTTTCCCTATCACAGTGCCTCCACTTCGTGATCGCATTGACGATATTCTCCCGCTGATGGTCCACTTTCTGGACGAATTCAAGGAGAAGACCGGCCGCTCTGTTAACGGAATATCGCCGGAAGCCCAACAGGTGCTACTTAGTTATGCATGGCCGGGAAATGTGCGCGAGCTTCAGAACACTATGGAACGAGCTGTAATTATTGCTTCGGGAAGAATGGTAGAAGTCGATGATCTTCCACCGCGAATACTGAGCAACACGAATATCGTCGGAAATGTTCGACGGGTCGGAATAAAGCAAGCATTCGGAGATTCGACAAAAATAGGATTTGAGATCGCACTGCCGGCCACATTGGAAGAGATCGAACAACGGGCGATAGAAGCAACTTTGCATTTTACGGACGGGGACAAATCTCAGGCGGCCCGATATTTGAACATTGCCAGAAAGACACTGTACCGAAAACTTGGCCAATCGGATGAGGATCAATGATCGTGGTGATGCGAACGGGTCAGGAATTCGAACTGATCGAATTTGTACATGTCCTCAATAAATGCTTTCGGTGGTTG
>CAZXTS010000020.1:0-24454 GCA_964643745.1 uncultured Chloracidobacterium sp. | reverse complement strand
AGCGAGCGGCGGTCCGCGAACGTGCGGTCGTCGCGTTCTTCTCGCTCGAAATGTCGAAGGAGCAATTGTTGATGCGTATGTTGAGTGCTCAGGCCTCGATCGACGCGACAAAGCTGCGAAACGGAATGCTTTCTCAAAAAGACTGGCCGCGGCTCGCAGAAGCGATCGGCGAACTATCCGACACGAAGCTATTTATTGACGATACGCCGGGCATTTCCGTGCTTGAAATGCGTGCTAAACTTCGCCGCCTGGCAGTTGAAAAGGGAAAGATCGATCTGATCGTTGTGGATTACTTGCAGTTGATGGGCGGCGGCACGCGTCGGAATGAGAATCGGCAGCAGGAGGTTTCGCAGATCTCTCGCGACCTAAAAGCGATGGCCAAGGAATTTCAGGTTCCCGTGATCGCTCTTTCGCAGCTTTCGCGAGCGCCCGAAGCAAGAAATCCGCCGAAGCCTATGATGTCGGACCTTCGTGAATCGGGTTCGATCGAACAGGATGCTGACGTAGTGGCGTTTATCTATCGCGAAGATTATTATGCAAAGAATCTCGACGATCTGCCGGACGAAAAAAAGAACATCGCCGAGCTGATAATTGCCAAGCAGAGAAACGGCCCGACCGACACTATAAAGCTTGCTTTCCTGAAGCCTTTCACGCGGTTCGAAGATGCGTATTTCGGATGATGTTATGAATGATGATCCACGATTTCCTATTGGTAAGTATGACCCTTCGATGTATGCCTCGCTAGAGGAAAACATCAACACGATCGCGAACCTGCCCGCGAATTTGACGACGGCTGTCAGCGGCTTGTCTGACGAACAGCTTGAAACGCCATATCGCGAGGGCGGCTGGACGCTCCGGCAGACCGTGCACCACCTCGCGGACAGCCATATCAATTCGCTTTGCCGATTCAAACTTGCGCTTACGGAAGATGTCCCGACGATCAGGCCCTATCACGAAGACAAATGGGCAGAGCTTTCCGATAGCAGACTTCCGGTCGATGTTTCGCTTTCTATCATCGATGGTGTGCATACACGTTGGGCAGAATTGCTAAGGAATATGTCGCCAGACGAGTTTGCAAGAAAATTTCAGCATCCGGAATCGGGCGAATGGACGCTTGAAAAAATGACCGGATTGTACGCCTGGCATTCGCGGCACCACACGGCACACATTACAACTACGCGCGAACGCCACGACTGGGCATTTTAATGATGAGTGGTGAATGATGAATGAAGAATGATGAGTGGTGAATAAGAACCATGGACCAAAAGACCACAGACAAAGGACAGAGGACCAAAGACCAAAGACCTATTGATATTTCTTGAACACAGAACCTGATCAGCAACGCCTTGTTTCGCTTGACGTGTTTCGCGGGATGACCATCGCCGGAATGGTTTTGGTCAATAACCCGGGGACATGGTCGGCGATCTATGGCCCGCTGAAACACGCCGAATGGCATGGCATAACGCCGACCGATTACATCTTTCCCTTCTTCCTATTCATTGTCGGCGTCGCGGTTCCCATCGCGCTTAACAAACGGATCGCCGAAGGCATAACTCGCGATGTATATTTAAAAATCTTTTCGCGTTCGGCGGCGATCTTTGCCAGCGGGCTCGCTATTTCCGCTCTTCCGCTTTTTGTTATAAACGAAACGGCGATACCTTGGCCTTTGAAATGGACTGCCGCCCTTTCAATAATTGGCGCACTTTATTTTCTTTATCTGCGGAGTTTTCGCATCGCGCTCGCGTTGTTCGGGGTGTGGGCCGTAATCGTTTTCGGGTCGTATTTCGCAGGCTATGCGATAACTCCGTATAACTTTGGCACGATGCGCATTCCCGGCGTGCTGCAGCGCATTGCGGTCTGCTATCTGATCGTTTCGATTATCTATCTGCACACGAATTGGAAACAGCAAACGGCGATCGGCATCGCTTTACTACTTGTCTATTGGCTGATGATGACGAAGATCCCGGTCCCGGCTTGCGAGATCGCAACAATCGACGACAAGGCATGCAACCTCGCGGCGTTTCTTGACCGCGTAATACTCGGCGTCGATCACATCTGGCGCGCCGGAAAGGTCTTCGATCCCGAGGGCATTCTTTCGACGCTGCCCGCCATCGCGACCACGCTTTCCGGTGTCCTTGCCGGAACTTGGCTCATGTCAGAACCGCCTGCGTCAGCGGGCGGCCAGTCTGATAGGGTCCGAAATGATGCAGATCGAAAAGCTGTCGGTCTTTTCTTTTTCGGAACCATTCTACTCGCCGTTGGATGGAGCTGGAGCCTTGTTTTTCCGCTGAACAAATCTCTCTGGACGAGTTCCTATACTGTTTACACGTCGGGCCTCGCGCTTCTCACACTGGCGGTTTGTTACTACGTCATCGACATCAAGGGATACAAACGCTGGGCAAAGCCGTTCGTAATTTTCGGCGTGAACGCTCTAGCTCTGTTTGTTTTTTCCGGGATAATAGCAAGGCTGCTCGGTATAATTCGCGTTGCCGTGCCCGAGGGCAAGGAGATCTCGCTCCAGCAATGGATCTATCAAAACCTCTTCCTCACATGGGCCGAACCGATAAACGCATCGCTCGCCTATGCCGGCAGCTTTATTCTTTTCTGGATGTTTTTGATGTGGCTTCTCTGGCGCCGCCGCCTGTTCATAAAACTCTGATCTGATGTCCAGCTCATTACTTATCGACGAGTCCGCGGCAGATGTGATCATCCGCTTCAACCGGCCGGAAATACGCAGCCCGCTTTCGGTTTCTGTTATCGAAGAACTGACGATCGTCTTGGACGACATCGCTCTTGATCGAGAGCGACGTGTGATATTCACCGGCGTCGGCGACATCTTTGCCTCCGGTGCCGATCTTCGCGAGATAGCGGCGTTGAAGCCTGCGGAAGCAAAGGAATTCGCAGTGATGGGACAAAAGTTGATGAACCGCATCGCGGCGCTGCCGAATGAAACGGTCGCCTCGGTGAACGGGCCGTGCTATGGCGGTGCTCTCGATCTCGCTCTCGCTTGCAAGCGTCGTTTCGCGACGCCGAATGCGACCTTTTGCCATCCAGGAACTGGCCTTGGGATCATCACGGGCTGGGGCGGAACTCAGCGGCTGCCGAGATTGATCGGCGCGGCGAACGCTTTTGAAATGTTCTTCACGGCGTCGGCCATCGGAGCGGGAAGAGCATTGGCGATCGGCTTGATCGATGAAATTCAGGCAGAGTTTGAATTGTCTGGATGAACCTCCGGGGCGCAGGCGAGCTGTCGATACGGCCTGCTACTATTTAGCTCCGACGATATAACTATCGCGCGACCTGACGACAAGATTCGCCCGGTCGACCCGAACGCGGATCTGGCGTCTTTCGCCGAGTTTGCCGTCGTCCGAAGGAATGTAGCCGATGTTATATTGCCGGCGAAGCTCTTCGGCGATGCCTTCGAATGCAGCAGTCAGGCCGCCGGGCGTCGATTCTGGACGAAAGATACGTCCGCCGGTATAGCCGCTGAGTTCTTCCAGATATTTCCTTCCAACGGCATATTCCGCCGAAGTAGTTCCGCGGCCGCGAACCTGCGTACCCGGAAAGGGAAGCCCGCCGGGTTGGCGTCGGTTCAGTTCAAAAAAAGTGTTGTAATAGATCGGAAAAACGAGAGCGTCAAATTCTTCGGCCAGATCCAACGTTGAATCGTAATTCGCCATTCTTGACGTGGTATCGACCCCGTCTGTAAAGAGAACGATCGCCTTGCGGCCTTCAACCTTCCCGAGAATTCGCGTCAGGGAGACGAACACGCCATCATACAAGGCGGTGCCAGCGCCAAAATCCGCACGTTCGATCCCGCGATAGATGGACGGCCGGTTCGTGGTCAACTCGGTCAGGATCTGAACGTCTCCGTCAAATTCAACAACGGCCACGCGGTCTTGCGGCTTTAACAGATCGACAAAAGCCCGAGCAGCATCACGGATCTCGCGGATCTTAAAATCGGTCGAAGGGCTTGTATCGATCAAGAGTACGACCGAAAAGGGCTGGTCTGATGTCGCAAAATATTCGATCTCCTGCTCAACGCCGTTGTCGTAAATTCGAAAATTATCCTTAGAAAGCCCCGGGATATAGAGGCCGTTGCGGTCAAACACCGAAACAGGGATCGTTACGAGATTGGTCTCGACCTTTACAACATATTCATCGCCGTCATCTATAGGATCTGTATCCGCTGCATCCGCAGGTGGTACATTTCGATCGGCATTGATACCGACACCACGAAAAAGCGGCGAGACCCGTGGCGGCCGTTTTGGCAGCGGTACGGATTCAGAATAACTCTTTTCAACTGCCCGCGGCGTTGGTGTTGGCGTCGGCACAACCCGACGTCCGGATTGTGCTAACGCAGATGCCGCAAAAAGAAACAGGACAACCGAAAAGAATAGGACTGGCTTTTTCATCAGTTAATTTTATTGCAGAACAATTCTATAAGACGACGGAAACAGGGCAGAAGTTTGCAGTCTTTTTTCGTTTTATCCAAACAATGTACGGATCGTGAAATAACCCATCAGGGCAACGACCAACCAGCCGGAGACGAACAGCCATTTCGGGTGCCTATAATTTTCCGCGAGTTTCAGCTTTGCAGCCGCGATCAGGACCAGCGAAAGCCCGATCGGCAGAATAAATCCATTGATGGTTCCCGCCCAGACCAATACCTGAACGGGCCTGCCGATAATAAGAAATATGACCGTCGAGATAGCAATAAACCCGATGATGAAATAGTTGCTTCGTTCGTCGATCTTTGCGCTAAACGTCTTGAAAAAAGAGACAGATGTAAAGGCAGCACCGATCACGGATGTGATCGCCGCTGCCCACATGACCAGGCCAAAGATGCGATAACCAACGTCCCCTGCCGCATTTTGAAAAACGGATGCCGGTGGATTTGCATCGTCGATCGACATTCCCATCGCGATCACGCCAAAAGCCGCAAGGAAAAGCAAAAAGCGAATTACAGCCGTAAGCACAATTCCTGTAACCGCGCTCCGGTTCACCTGCGGCAGGCTGTCGGTTCCCGAAATGCCTGCATCGATAAGCCTATGAGCGCCGGCGAATGTGATATAACCGCCGACCGTGCCGCCGACCAGTGTTACGATCGCCCGGGCGTCGATCTCAAGCGGGACAAATGTTCTAAGGATAGCTTCGCCAACGGGGGGCCGCGATACGGCGACAACGTAAACGATAAGACAGAGTAAGACGAACCCAAGGACCTTAACTGCTGCATCCATCGCACGCCCAAAGTCCTTAAGCAAAAAAAGGGCGATCGCGATCGCAGCACTTATCGCTGCACCGGCTTCGACCGGTAATCCGAATAAGACGTTTAGCCCAAGTCCCGTTCCGGCAATATTTCCGATGTTAAAGACGATCCCGCCGAACACGACCATTGCCGCCAGAGCATAACCGCTATATGGAATGGTCTCATTGGCGATATCCTGTCCGCGTTTGCCGCTAACGGTGAGAACTCTCCAGATGTTTAACTGTGCGAAAATATCCAGCACCACCGAGATCAAGATCACGAAACCGAAACTGGCGAGAAGCTGTTTCGTAAAGACTGTCGTTTGGGTCAAGAATCCGGGGCCGACCGCTGAGGTCGCCATTAGAAAAGCGGCTCCAAGAATTACAGAAGATGGTTTGGCTGGTTTCATCTATGGACCTTCGACTGAGAAGCCTTTATCGGCAAGGGCTTTGTTTACGGAACGTGCAAAGTCGATCGGGTGCTGACCGTCGCCGTGAATGCAGATCGTTTCGGCGACGATCGAGAGCATAATGCTATCGGTCGTTCGCACGCGGCCATATTTGGTCATGTTAAGCACTTGCTCGATCGAAGCTCGTGCGTCGGTGATCAATGCGTTGGGTTCGTTCCGCGGCGTAAGGCTTCCGTCGCTCTGATAAGTCCTGTCGGCGAAAACTTCCGAGGCTGTTCGTAGCCCGATCCGTTCGGCTTCGCTGATCGAATGGCTGCCGGAAAGTCCGAAGAGTATCAGGCCGCCATCGATCTGTTTCACGGCTTCAGCGATCGCCGCGGCGATCTCGGGGTCTTTCGCCGACTGATTGTAAAGTGCTCCGTGGGGCTTGACGTGTCGGATGTTCGCTCCAAGTTCACCGCAGATCTTAGCAAGGGAATTCACCTGTTCGGTGATAAGGTCCACGATCTCTTCACGGGAGATGTCCACCGCTAATCGCCCGAAATTCGCTCGATCGTTAAAGCCCGGATGTGCGCCGATCGCCACATTATTCTCCAATGCCAGCTCAACAGTTCGGCGCATGGTGTCGGCGTCGCCGGCGTGCCCTCCGCAGCCGATATTTGCCGACGAAATATATTTCATCAGCTCTGCGTCATTGCCGCAGCCCTCGCCGAGGTCGCAATTCAGATCGATCGAAACTAGCATTTGCAGGAAAGATTAGCACAGAATCGGAGTTCACGAACGTAATGAAACCCCTGTTCGCAAAAGATCAAGATCGCGCTCAAATCGCAAGGCGATCCGTTCCGCCTCGGGAATTTCCACACGATGAAACGCGACCTTATCGCCTGGCCCCAATTGACCCAGCAGCGGCAGATCGTGCGAGATCACTTGAGCAATTCGCGGGTATCCGCCCGACGTTTGATGGTCTGCCATCAGGACGATCATTTGCCCGCTCGGCAACAATTGAACAGTTCCGAAAGTGACACCGGCCGAGATCATTTCTTCTTCGTTCAGACGATAAAGCGGTTCGCCCTCGAGCCGAAAGCCCATTCGGTTCGAATCTTGGGTCACCAAAAACTGTTCATGGAATAATGCCGCTTCGCTTTTCGCGGTTAGCGAAACTGATTCAGGCCCATCGATAACCCGGACCGTCGGGAACCGCGAATAGTGCGGCAACAAGGAATGGGCGATCTTCGCATTAACATACGTTCGTGATGAATGTGATTCTTTGATCTCGATCCGCGTTTCGCCTTCGAGCCGTTTTGTTACTTCGCCAAGAGCTTTCTCATAAACCATACCGCCGCCGCAAGCCAAATACGCTCGCGTGCCTTTCACGAGGCCGGTAAACCGCAGACTGTCACCGCTTCGAGCCCGAATGCATCGCCAATTCGACACCGATGTCCCATTTAATTCGGCCGCGAAATTTGCGCCGCCCAAAGCGAACGTCGTGTCGCTCTCAAAAAGGATCTCGGCAGCAGGGAAGTGCATTTCAAGCACAGCGGCGTTCTCCGCATTTCCAAGCAACGCATTTAGCAGGCGAACCGCTGTGCGGTCCATCGCTCCTCCCGGATTCACACCAAACCTTTGAAAGCCCGTGCTACCAAGGTCCTGCACGGTCGTCAACATTCCGGGTTTTCGGAGGAGTATTGCCATCGATCAATTGCTTCGGGATAAGTTGTCGGTGATAGCGGATAAGTGAGATCGTGGGCAATTGCTTTTCGATTATCAGATATCACTTACTCCGGTATTTAAACTCGAACAAACCTGACCTCATCGCCGGCGCGGAACATGCACGGCTCGGCGCTCGTCGGGTCAAAAAGTTCGGCATCCGTGCGCCCTATTATTTGCCAGCCGCCGGGCGAATCCTGTGGATAAATTCCGGTTTGCGTACCGGCAATGCCGATGCTGCCTTTCGGTACTTTCGTGCGCGGCGACTTGAGTCTCGGAACGGCGATCCGTTCATCGACCTCGCCCATATAAGCAAAGCCCGGAAGAAAGCCGATCATAAAAACGCGATAAGTGCGTTCGAGAAAAACTTCTAGAAATTCTCCGGGCCTGAGGTTTCGCGATGCGGCCGCACTGCTAAGATCAAGCGATGCATCGGCGTCAGCATAGATCGGAATTTCCTGTGGTCGGGCGGCACCGTTCTTTGAAATGTCGATCCTCTCCATCGCACGTTGAACTTCTCCGGCGACGGCTTCGAATGCGGTCGCAATATCCGGAAGGGCTTTTCGTACGGCGACGAGATCAAAAAATACAGTCGCCGAAGCATACGCCGGAACCGCTTCGATCATTCCCGGAAACGGCGCGTTCTCAAGCTCGCGGCAGAGCGCTATCGCTTTTCGATTCATATCTTCGGAGATAACATTTCCGAACGAAACGGTTAGAGCATTTTCGCCGAGCGGTGAGATCTGCATCGTTAAACTATCGGGTTCTTTGCTTCGGGTCCAGGTATTCGCGAAGCCCGTCGCCAATAAAATTGAACGCCAGAACGGTCAACGCGATCGCGGCGCCCGGGAAGAAAAGCACGTGCGGATATATCGAAAAAAGCTGCCGTGCCTCGTCTATCATTGTTCCCCAGCTCGGTGCCGGCGGCGGGATCCCAAGCCCAAGAAACGAAAGCGAAGCCTCAGACAAAACGGCGCCAGCCATTCCGAGCGACGATTGAACGATCAGCGGCTGGATCGAATTTGGCAAAATATGAACGAATAAGATTCGAAGATTGCTCGCACCTAGAGCGCGTGCCGCCTGAACGAAATCGTATTCGCGAACCTTCAAAACCTGCCCGCGCATAACCCGCGCGTAGCCGACCCAGCCGATAATGCAGAGTGCAAGGATCAGCTTTCCGAGTCCGGCACCGAGAAATGCGACCAATGCGATCGCAAGCAGCAATCCGGGAAATGCGAGAAACACGTTGAACACGTACCCGGAGAGAAAGCGGTCTATCCAGCCGCCGTAAAAGCCGGAGATAGCACCGACTATGATCCCAATAAAGGCTGAAACCGCAACTACGGTTATGCCAACCTGCAAAGAGATGCGGGCACCATACAGAACCCGTGAAAAAACGTCGCGTCCGAGTGCATCCGTTCCGAACCAGTGGTCAGCCGACGGTGACGCATACCGGATGCCGAGATCCTGAACGATCGGATCGTGGGTCGCCAAATACGGAGCAAAGATCGCCACAAAAATGACGAGCGAAGCGATCCCGATACCGATGTAGGTAAGTCTGTTCAAATCAACAAGCTAAAAGCTAAAAGCGAAAAACTAAAAGTGAAAAACCGTTCATTCAAAAAAAGAAAAAAGATTGCTATTGCTTTTCTTCACGTTGAGTTGTCTTGACGGTCGCGACAAGCATTTTTACCAACTCCAAACAATCGTCTGACACACTTTGGAACATTTTGACGGTAATGTAATCGGTGTCTTTAAAAAGGTTCAACCAATAGACGGTTTCATTTGCTTCTTTGAGAGCGACGTACATCTTGTTTCGGAAATCGGCTCGCGACTGCCCAAATTCCGCTTCTTTGATCAATGCTCCTACGGCTGTTCCCGACCGAAGGAGCTGCTTGCTCAGTACGAATTCTTTTTTCTCATCCCGAAGATATTACTGTAATCGAACTGCCCTTACAGCAAACGCATAACTTTTCTCACGAAGAACGAATTTTGCCATTTCAATTCGAAGCTATAGCTTTTCGCTTTTAGTTTTTAGCTAAGCCGTATTCTCGGATCCAGCCAGCGGTACACAAGATCGGTCAATGAATTTGCGACGATATAGGTAACGCTGATCACGAGCACACAGCCCTGGACCAGGCGATAATCCCGCATATCGATGCCTTCAATCAAAAGCAAGAGCCCGAGGCCCTGCCACGAGAATATTTTTTCCGTAATTATTGAACCCGCGAGCAGAACACCGAGCTGCAACCCTAATATCGTAACGACCGGGATCAGCCCGTTCTTCAGCACGTGCTTGTAAACAACTTTCCGTTCGCTCAGTCCTTTCGCACGCGCGGTTCGGACGTAATCCTCACCAAGCTCTTCGATCACGCTCGAGCGCACCATTCTTGTCAAGATCGCCGAAAGTGCCGCTCCGAGCGTGAAAGCCGGCAAAACGATATCTTCCGGATACAGGCTTCCGGTCGCTGAGAACCAGCCGGCTTTTACCGCAAAAATATAAACAAGAAACGGCCCTACAACGAAGGTCGGCAGCGAAATGCCTAATAGAGCGACGAAAGAAGCTATGTTGTCCGTAAGCCCGCCCTTGTTTCGGCCCGCCACGACACCCAACGGGATCGCGATAGAAATTGCGACCAGCATTGAGGCGAGTGCAAGTTTTATCGTCGCGGGATACCGCTCCATTATCATGTCGAGCACCGGGCGGTCGGTTCGAAAAGAGAGCCCCAGATCGCCAACGATCAGCCCTTTGAAATAATCCAGGTAGCGGTTGCTCGCGCCATTCCACCGAAAGCCTTCTTCGAACGATGCCGAAAAGAAAAAGGCCGGTTTATCGAGTCCATGCTTGGCGTTAAAACTGTTGATCTGCTCTTGAGTGGCGGTCTCGCCCAGGATCGCGTTCGCCGGCGTCCCGGGCACGATCTCAATGAGAAGCGTGACAAGCGACACCACTGTCCAAATAACTAGCAGCATCAGCCCTAACTGCCGGGCAATATTCAAGATCGTATATTTCATCTGGCGGTCAACGACATTCAAATCTTACCGTGTGGAAAAAGAGATAACAAATTAAGCGGTCTAGCGGGGGTGGCAGCGGTCAAATATCAGATGTTGCGGCTGCGGTTGCGGCGATATTTTGCATCGGCGGAGACGGTGGTTGCGGAAGTGCGACGGCTGTTCAAAAGGCAAAAAGTGTGTCGAAATGACAAAAATAATAAATTCTGAGCGATCTCAGACGCTCTTAGTGCCCGAGTGAATTGCCGCAATGCCGCCGGTCAGATTCTGATATTCGACTTTGTCGAAACCCGTTTCCTCGAACATCGCGGCCAAGGCTATTTGATCGGGAAATTTTGAAACTGAATCGGGCAGGTATTCATAAGCGCCGCGTTCGCCGCTTACAAGTCCGCCGATCCGAGGAAGAATGTTTGAAAAATAAAAGCGAAAAGCTCCGCGAAAACCTGGAATGACAGGAGATGAAAATTCAAGTACTACAAGCTTTCCGCCCGGTTTCAAAACCCGATGCAGTTCTGCGAGGCCATCGCGAAAATTCGAAAGATTGCGAAGCCCGAACGCTATCGTGACGGCGTCGAATGATGAGTCGTCGAACGACAGATTCATCGCATCGCCTTCAAGCCATGGGATCGATCCGGATTTTTCCTTAGCAACTGAAAGCATCGGACGGCAAAAATCCGTCCCGATTATCTTTGCTTTTGCGTTATTCTTCAGCTCGATCGCCAGATCGCCCGTTCCGCAGGCGACGTCCAAAATGAGGGCATTTTCGTCATCAAGAGTGTCAGCAAGCAGCCGACGAACCTTTCTTCGCCAGCGTTTATCTATATTCGCCGAAAGGACATGGTTCAGCAGATCATATCTGCCGGCAATGCCTGAGAACATCGCCCGAACGGCGCGTGCGTGTTCCAATTCACCTTGAACTCTCTCTGCTCTCACTTTTTGATGCCTTTTAATTTGTGCCGACGCCTTTTACCATCCAGAGATTCACGGTCGGCCGGGTGCGAAGTGTTGCGGCTAGCTTTTGAACATCAGCGATCGTTACCGATTCGAACCTTCGCGTTCGTTCCGCGGCCGGCAACTTATAGGTCTCGGCATCAAGCCAAGCGGAATCGGCAGGATAAGAGTCCACCTGAGCCAAAACCGCGGTACGTGCGGCTTGAAATTCAGCGGCGGAGACCGGATCGGCCAAGAGCGAACTTATAAGTCCTTTTGCATCAATGCTTTCGCCGCCCGGATATAGTTTAGATTTTGCCTCGGGAGCGATCCCCGAGATCGCGAAAACTATCGAACCTGGAAGCAAATGAGCCTCGTTGCGAACCTCAGCTTTGGCGCTGGAAACTCGGGAAACTCGAGCCTTTAGACGCTGGTCAAGGATATAGGTCAACATCTCGGAAGCGGGAAAATCGCTACCGGCGATCGAAAATCCACGGACAAGATGCCGAATTTCAGCACCTGCATCAGAGCCCATGTTCAGCACTTCAAGGCTCGAATCCGGGGCATCCGGCTGCCGGAACGTGGAGGGCACACGGCGGTCTGATTTCAACCATGAACCGAAAAAGCGGCGGACCGCACGATAAGCATCATTGGCATCGAAATTTCCGTGAAGTGTCAAACCGGCATTATCCGCGCCGAAGAACCTGTCATATCCGAACCGAAGATCCGCAAAATCGATCCGTCCGTGTGACTCGGTCGTTCCGTATATCGAACGGCCATAGGGGAAAGTACGGAAAAGCCGTTCAGCTGCATATTGGTCAGCAAGATATGCAGGTGAGCCCAGCAAGCCGTCCAATTCGCGGCGAACGCGAGCTTCGGTCGCATCGGCAGATTCCTTGTTTATCTGCGGCGTGGTGATGCCGTTTGCGAGCGTCTCAAGCACATCGAGCAACGTATCATTACGGGCGGTTATGTTGAACTGGATATAGTCGAATTTATTGATAAGCTCAAATGAACCGCCGAGATCCTCTGTGAAATATTCGCGAGCTTCATCCGTGAGAAACGCGGTTTCGGAAAGCATTCTCATCACGCCTTCCTTGCCCTGTGGATCGAACGCCGAACCCGAATGAATGCGAAGCCGAACGGTCAATTTCGGTGCCGAGCGATCCGAAAAAATAGCCACTTTGAGGCCGTTGAGCAGGGTCTCTTCTTTCGGAGCTCTGGGTTGGCCGAAACCAACGGTCGTAACGATCGCGAATATCGATCCTAAGGCGAAGAAACGAGTTTTCGTTGAGAAAAATGTGCGAACCATATTGATCATTAATGCGTCAAAAACCTGATGGTAACGCTTTTAGTTGCAATTTGCCATCGTTGCGGTTGCAAAGCGAACCTGAACCGATCGACAGAAAAAACATATATCGAACAGGCATCGAATAAAAAACGTACAGCATCTATCTGAATTGTACACGGTGGGAATTGAAGAAAGTTGTGCACAAAACGCTTAACATCTACAGCATAACATTGTAAAATAAGGATTCAGGTGAGAAAGCACCGTTTAGACGGTAGCCGGAGAGGGTCAGAAAAAATGGGAAAGATCTTGAAGTATTGCAGTTCTTGTGAAGAGGGATTTGCCGAACGGTTTACGTTTTGCCCCGATTGTGGTGGTTCTCTGCAAGCTGTTGAAGTAAATCCTATTGTTCCTAACGTAAAGGAAGAGGTCGTCGCTGAGCCTGCGGCTCCTGCATTTATTTCTGAACAGGAACCAGCGGTCGTCACTGCCGATCCCGTGAACGAACCTGAGCCGCTTGTGCTTGAAGATTTTCAGGCGAACGGCCATGCAGTTAACGGGAACGGTTATGAGACCGGTCCGTTGGATCTGCCGGAAGCCGAAGAGGAAATGTCGCCGGTCGAAGAAACATTTTCGTCACAGGAAGCAGAACCGGTCGAAGAAGCACCAGTTGCCGCCCAGACACCGACACCTTATTACGTCACACCGGAAATGCACGCCGATGAACCGCGACGTGCTGTTGCGACCCGCGAGGACGACGGCGGTTATTATGTGACCGTTATTCAGGAAAAGAACGTCCAGCAGCGCAACGTGCTTTTGATGGCTGCGACCGGGTTGGTGCTTTTTGTTTTGGCTTCGGTGGTTCTGATCGACCTGTTCACTAAAGATCTGAACATCGATGCGGTGGATGATAATCCACTGTTCTCCGCAGTTTTGGTAGATGAGATCCCGATCGCGGTCGAAGAAGTCGACGAGCCAAAGAAAAACGATAAGGAAGACGGCGGCGGCGGGGGCGGCGGCAAAAATGAAAGAAACCCTGCGAGCCGTGGGGATCTTCCGGATTTTGCAAAAAATCCTTCGCGTCCGCCTGAGGTGAATACACCGAGAATGGATAATCCTTCGTTGCCAATACCACCGCCGCAACTTCAGGCAAACACGCCGTTGCGAACACCGAAAGAATACGGTAAATGGGGCTTGCCGAATGGTGTTGATGGACCGCCATCGAATGGTCCGGGCTCCGGAGGTGGAGTAGGCGATGGAAGAGGTACAGGAGCTGGATCTGGTAGCGGCGGTGGCGCTGGGCCCGGAAGCGGCGGGGGAGCAGGCGGCGGCAATTCTGGTGGGTTTGGCCCAGGAGATGGTTCCGGAGGGTCTGCACCACCGGCAATTCGGGCTGTAACGCAGAACTTTAGAATTATTTCGAATCCGAAAGCGGTATATACGGACCCGGCAAGAACTAACAATGTTCAAGGTACGGTCAAGCTAAAGGTGACCTTACTCGCTTCTGGGCAGGTGGGAAGTATTACACCGGTTACTCGTTTGCCGCATGGTTTAACCGATCAGGCGATAGCCGCGGCCCGCCAGATCAGGTTTGAACCCAAAAAGGTGAATGGGGTTCCGCAATCGGTGATCGTTACGCTGGATTATAGCTTTAGAATATATTGATCTTTTGCAGGATCGAACGGAAAGGGCCGCAATTCGAAGACCAGTCAAATGGTATCGTTGCGGCCTTTTGATCGCTCATTAAGTTCAAAACGGTCGCGGTCACGGCGTTCCATCTTTCGAGTAAAATTTAGCGGTTCATTATCCTCAAAATCGAGTCCCATCGCATGCGCGTTTTCTTCAACGTCGGACTGATCGGGAGTCGGATTGTGGCCAAAAACAGCTTCGGAACCTGAGGTATTTACCTCTTCCCAACTCGCATCTATGTCTCCGCCGGAATCGGCGGGCGAAGATGAATGATGTTCGAATAAACGTGTTTCAAGTTCGGAAGGGGCTTGCGGCGCGTGAGCGATCTCTTCCTGAATGAACAAAGCGATCTCTTCATTTATCGGTTCTTCGGAGCCGTAAAATTCAAGCTTGTTTCCAGCCATAGCCCGTGCACCTCGCAGTTGCGTATGGGCGGAAGCTTAACACAGTTCGCGGCTACAAAGCTAGATGAATACGACAGATTGAGAAGAGGGAATTTCGAACCGCTTACGGCAGCGCATATTCTTGCACATTAGTTGATCGTCCATGCGGACCATGTAATCTCGCGACTTTTCGAACCGAGCACGATCCTGCTCGCCAACGCCGCGCGGCGGCTGTTTTTTCTTGGTGCGTTTCATCCAGCGGATGTCGTAATCGTTCCGCTCGCGGCAAAACGGGCATGAAAAGCTGCCTTTTTTGGTTTCCTGGCGTTCGTCGAAAATGTCTCGTTCTTGCATCATCACTATTCTACAACAACCGGCGGGGTAATAGTCGAAATGGGATTTCAGTTGGCAGCATTATTCGAAAAATCTTTAAGCAATTTGAAACTGAATATACCAGTGTCGTGGCCGTCAGAAAAGTGAAAATTTAGAGCATATCGCCCGACAATGGTTATTTGTTTCAAGGTAAGATCGTCCGGGATCTTATTGTCGTCCAACATCTTCTTGCCCGTCCATTCATCTATACAAGCAGCACACGGGCACGAACGCCGAAGTGCTGGAGCGAAATAAGTCGAACTCGTTCCGTCCGACCAGTCGATCGTTATCTCCGAATCACTTTCTTCAATTATTTTAGTGGGTTCTATCATCTGTATCGGCAGAGGTTTATTGCAAAATGTCGCTTATGATCTCTGGCGAAATGCTGTAATGCGACGATGAATGTGCAACCTTTCCATCCTTTATGACAAAGACCTGCGGCGTGTGGTGGAGCACACCGGTTCGGGTTGCGATCGCGTTGGAGATGTCACGGCTTTCCTGAACGGTCACGCGATTTATAGTTGCCGGAACTTCGCCGATTATCTCATGAATGTATGCGCTGGTGCCGCACATATTACTGTGCTTGAAGAGCACGACCGGAGCTTCCTTTGAATCTTCAAAAAGGCGGTCCAACTCATCCATTGATCTTATATCCTTAAAGCTTCCCATAGTTAGTTCAATTTAAATCACACCGCCGCAACGTTCGAATCCTCTAACATTCCCGGAAATATTTTCCGATACGCGACGACCGTTGATGCAAGTATCAGCGGCATTACCAAATAGATCCCAATACAGAATATCAGTAGACCGGCGAGCGAGACCAGAAATCCAACGCCAAAAAGCGAAGCGATGCCGCCGAGATTTGCCCAGACCGCCTTTGCGCTTGTACGGATCGCACCGATGACGCCCAGTTTCTTATCGACGATCAGCGGAAACGAAAAAAGCAAAAGCGTGTGGAAACAGGTCATCAAGAGCACGAAAATGCTTTCGATGATCAGTGCCGTTATCAAAAACGTCCAAATCTGATCTTCGGTCATTCGTTCGCCCGCCAACGTCATCGCGATCACCGGCAAATAGACGATCAGAAACATCACAACCACCGGCAGCATTATTATCAACAAAAGCAGGAACGCCGGAAGAAAGAACTGAAAACCTTTGGATAACCGGGCAAATTTAGCTTCGCGCCCCTCGTAGACGTCAAAAAGCACAACGAAAATTCCGCACATCATCGGCCCGAGCAAAAGCGATATCACTCCGCCGATCAACATCCCGACAACGACGATCAACAGAACAATGCCAAACTGCGGCTTTATCATCGCCCAAGCCTCGCGGTAGCATTCGAACGCACGGATATTTCCGGTCTGAAATTCGTGGGTTTGCATTTCTATTTGATCAGATCGAATAGATCTTTTCGATATAGTCTTTGACCATACGGTCGCTTGAGAACTGGGGCGTTAGTGTCGCTATAGAGTTCCTCATTCTCGCGATCCAGCGAGTCGGAAGTCCATTCGCATCCCGATCATAGAACTCAGGCACCAGGACATTTTCAAGCATTTGATAAAGCGATTCGGCTTCAATTGCGTCGATCTCTTCGTCCGAATCGAAATCGCTCAGGTCACCGATGGCAAAACCGTTCTCGCCGTTATAGCCTTCTATCCACCAGCCGTCGAGTATCGAAAAATTCAGCACGCCATTCATCGCGGCCTTCATTCCGCTTGTGCCGCTTGCTTCGTGCGGCCTTCGGGGAACATTCATCCAGACATCAACGCCCTGAACCAGATAGCGTGCGACCTCCTGATCGTAATCTTCGATAAAAACTGCGCGGCTCTGCCAGCTCGAATCGTGATTTATCGACATCAGATCCTGCAAGATCTGCTTTGCAGTGCGGTCCTGCGGATGCGCCTTGCCTGCGAAAACGAACTGCACCGGCCTTTCATCGTTGTCGACCAATTTCAGCAGCCGTTCAAGGTCCGAAAGGATCAAATTCCAACGCTTGTACTGAGCGACGCGGCGAGCGAAACCGATCGTAAGAGCATTGGGCAAGAATAAACCGGTGGTGTCCGTTCGTTCATTGATCGTGTCGCGAACGCCAGTTTCCTTTCGTTTCGTCCGCTGTCGAATAAACGAGATCAGCAGATTTTTCAGCGTCTGGTGACGTTGCCAAATTTCGTTATCCGAAACTGTACCGGTCGCCTTGGCCCAACCGTCGGCGTCATGGGTCAGTTTTGCCCAGTCGGCGCCGATCTTTTCGCAGTATAGGTCCTGAAATAAAGGAGCGATCCAGGTCGGAGGATGAACGCCGTTTGTGACGTGGCTTATCGGCACTTCCTGCTCGGCCGGATACATCGCACGCCAAAGTTCCCGCGAAACCTCACCATGCTTTTCTGCAACTCCATTGGCTGAACGGGTCATTCGCAAGGCAAACGGCGTCATTCCAAATGGTTCGGTTTCGCTCTCCTGATCGATCCGTCCAAGTGCCAAAAAGCCATCATCGGACAGATTGAGCGAGGCAATGTACTCGCGGCTAAAGCATTCAATCAAAAGGTCAGACGGAAAAACATCGTTACCCGCCGCGACCGGCGTATGTGTCGTGAAAACGCACTGTGAGCGTACCGTATTTAGTGCCTCCTCGAACGAATCTTCCGGATTCGCTGAAAGGTGCTCATGAGCAAGTTCCAGAGTTGAAAACGCTGCGTGGCCTTCATTTAGATGAAATACAGAAGGCGAAATGTCCAATTGCCGAAGCAGCCTAACGCCGCCTATGCCGAGAACTTTTTCCTGTACGATCCGAGTTTCGGTGTCGCCGCCGTAGAGATGTCCGGTGATCATTCGGTCGATCTCCGAGTTCTCATCAACGTTCGTATCAAGCAAATAAAGCGGAACCCGGCCGACCTGTGCCAGCCAGGCTTGTGCATAAACTTCGCGGCCGCGAATATGAACAAGTACGCGAACACGCTCACCGGTAGGTTTTACGACCGGCGTTATCGCCAGGCCCAGATCAAAGATGTTCGAATAATGTTCCTCCTGCCAACCATCGTGAGCTATGTCCTGCCGGAAATATCCGTAGCGGTAAAGCAGGCCGATGGCGACAAGCGGAACGTTCATATCGCTTGCCGATTTCAGATGGTCACCGGCAAGAATACCGAGGCCGCCCGAATAATTGGGCAGGGAATTGTGGACACCATATTCGGCGCAAAGATACGCGGCCGGATTCGCAGGCGTAGGCCCGTTCGAATAGCTGGCCGGCATTTCGGCCATATACTGATCAAATCGCTCTGCAAAGCGGTTGAGCTTTTCTACATAATCGGGCTCGGCGGCCTTCTGCCAAAGCCTTAGTTCGCCGGCCACGGCCAACATTCGCCTTGGATGTTGTTCGCACTCGTCCCAAACCTTTGCGGCGATCTCTCGAAAGAGTTCGACGCCCTCCGGATGCCACGACCAATAGAAGTTCATCGAGATCCGGTCAAGGGCGCGGATCGGTTCGGGAAGTTCGGGTCTATTTGGGTCAAAGGAGCGAAATGTTAGATCCATTCGTTCGGAAACTGCTTGTTGCATTTAATTCTTGGGTGAACGCCGTCCGGTGCCGAACGGGAACACTCCGAATAATAGAACAATGCAGGCGGGCTATCAAACGCGCGAGTCGTCGGCTGGTTGAACGCTATTGGAAGGATCCGACAATCGGCCTGCCTGCATAAACCGATAATGAACGGCGACGATAATTCCGAACACGAAACCGATCGAGGAAATCACAAGGGTAGAAAAGAGAAAATCAACGAACGTACGAGCGAGGAACATCCTAAAAAGCAAGTTCAGCACGAAGCCGCCAAATGCGAAAAACACTGGAATAACAATGAACTGATAGGGAAGCGGAACGGTCTGCGCATTTCTTTTCCAAAAGATAATCGGCTTAATCCGGTCATATTCCCAGCAAACCAGATAAAGTGCGGCGAGAGCCATCAAACCGGTTATCAACCATGTGCCGTTGAATCCAACGGAATTCGTAAGCACCGCGATGTTCACAATTATCGGAAAGAAAAGCAGTGCCCCGATGTGCCCCGTTCGAGGGATTATCAGCATTATCGCCGCCGCAAGCTGTGTCCAGCCGAGAAAGTCATAGTAGTAACCGGTGTTGTACAACGCTGAAAAATAAGCCCCGACAGGATGGGTATCGGGAATAACCGTAAACGGCTGGTGAAGTATCTTTGGAATGCTAGGCGGAATGAACGAAACTCCGAGGAGCACTCTAACGAATGCCGTGAACAACTGTGCCCGACGCCTTTGCACGACCGATTTGTGCAGCCTGTCAAGAAATTTTTCGATCATTGAAATGTCTCTAAAGTCGAAAGTGATCCGTTGGATATAACGTCCGAACCGGCCAGAAAAGTTTCAGCTTTCTTGAGGCATCGATGAAATTGGTTTAGAGTTCAATCTTTAGAATTCACATCAAATTAACCGAACGACCATAATATTGAACTTATGAATCTGGATATAATCCCCGTTAAATGGACCGACGAAGGCGTGGCGATGCTCGACCAGCGTCTTTTGCCTACGGAAGAAAAATGGCTGATGCTGCGTACCTATAACGAAGTTGCGGCCGGCATAAAGGATATGGTGATCCGAGGAGCTCCGGCGATCGGTGTTTCGGCTGCCTACGGGATCGCTCTCGGAGCCTCGCAATTCGTTGGCACGACCGTAGAAGATCTTGAAGAAGAACTCGAATACATTTGCGAAGTGCTCGGTGCAACGCGACCGACCGCCGTAAATCTTTTTTGGGCTATTGACCGTATGAAGCGCGTTTTCGCGGCAGCCAAAGCAGACGGCAAGTCGGTCAGCGAGATCAAAGAGATATTAAAGGTCGACGCAAAAGCCATCCACGACGAAGATATCGAATCGCAACGTCTAATAGCTCAGTTTGGCGGCGCGTTGCTGGAAGATAATTCGACGGTTCTCACGCACTGCAACGCCGGGGCCCTAGCAACAGGCGGCGTTTGGGGTACTGCGCTCGGTGTTATCCGCGGAGCGGTCGATCAGGGGAAGCACATCGCTGTGATCGCGGACGAAACTCGTCCGTATTTACAGGGAGCACGCTTGACCGCGTGGGAACTGCATAAAGACGAAATTCCGGTCACGCTTATCACCGACAATATGTCCGGCCACATGATGAAAAAAGGCCGCGTACAGGCCGTTGTCGTCGGCAGCGACCGAATTGCCGCGAATGGCGATGTCGCGAACAAGATCGGAACATACATGGTCGCGGTTCTTGCGAAGCAGCATGGCATCCCTTTTTACGTCGCGGCACCGCTTTCGACCGTTGATATGAATTGCCCGACCGGCGACGAGATCCCGATAGAGGAACGCGACACCCGTGAAATAACCCACGTCCGAGACATTCAACTCGCACCCGAAGGCATCGATGTCAGCAATTACGCGTTCGACGTCACACCAAATGAATTTGTGACGGCGATCATCACGGAAAAGGGAATTGCTCGTGCTCCGTACACCGAGGCTCTAAAGGCCCAGTTCGAAGATAATTAGTCTATTCCAGCCCAGTTTTGCCCATAGATATTTGTAACGATATCTGGGGTCTGTTATCTTAAAAGGTTAAGAATAAACCAGTTTAAGGATCAATTTGAATATGAGTACAGGAACAGAAACAACCGCCGCCGCAGCAGGATTGCGAGGTGTGGTAGCGGCACAGAGCAAGATCGGGGATGTCGATGGCGAACAGGGGATATTGATCTATCAGGGATACGATATTCACGATCTGGCGGAAAACTCTACCTTTGAAGAGGTTGTTTATCTTCTCTGGAACGGGCGGCTTCCGAGTCGGCCTGAACAGGACAAGCATGTCGCAGATCTTCGAGCTAATTACGAAGTTCCCTCCGCCATTCTTGACCTGATGAAAGCGTTTCCCAAAGACGCCGACCCAATGGATGCACTTCGGACCGCGGTTTCGGCTTTGGATTTCTTCGATCCCAACGGCCGTAAGACCGATCGTGAGAACGCGACCAGATCGGCAATAAAGATCACGGGCCAGATCGGAACGATCGCCGCTGCCTGGGACCGGATCAGAAACGGCAACGATGTTGTAGCTCCCGACACAAGCCTTTCGATCGCTGAGAATTTTCTCTATATGCTTCGCGGTGAGCGGCCTGATGCCGAGGAAGCACGGATGTTCGACATCGCGCTAATACTGCACGCCGACCACGAACTAAATGCATCAACGTTCACGACCCGAGTCGTCGCTGGAACGCTTGCTGGTGTATATGGAGCGGTCACCGCCGGGATCGCGGCATTGGCTGGCCCGCTTCACGGCGGTGCCAACACCAATGTAATGAAGATGCTGATCGAGATAGGTGACCCGGACAAGATCGATTCGTTTGTCGAAAACGCTCTCGAAAACAAAAAGAAGATAATGGGTATCGGCCATGCGGTTTACAAGACCGAAGACCCGCGTGCGACATGGCTCCGAAAATTCTCGAAAACTATGGCCGATCGCTCGGGCGAACAGAAATGGTTCGAAATGTCGCAACGTATCGAGCAACTGATGCTCGAAAAGAAGGGAATGTATCCAAATGTCGATTTCTATTCCGCATCGACTTATTACCTGATGGGCATCGCACTTGATATGTACACGCCGATCTTTGCCGTGAGCCGTATCTCGGGTTGGACCGGGCATATTCTGGAACAATACGACAATAATAAACTCATCCGCCCGCGTGCTGAGTACATCGGCGAACGCGGATTGAAATACGTCCCGATCGCAGATCGTTAAAGTCTTCAGATAAATGATCGATAGAAAGGGCCCCGGAGTGATTCCGCGGCCTTTTTTGATTTACTATTGCCGCCGATCCAGATTTATAAGCCTCGGATCTGCCTTTCCATCTTCTATAACTGCCATCAACTGCGCCAATTACTATTGGCTCGGCTTTTCGATTGAATTATCATCGCCGAGGCCGGCAGTTCGAAAACGGCCGGATCTTTGAAATTTGAAATTTGAAATTTGGGACTTTTCGGTCTTCGCGTCTTCGCGTGAAGTAGGTTTCAACCCCAGTTGCACACGGATAGACGCAGACAAGACCGCTCTTTGGCTCAAAGTTCAAGCTTTAGCTTGTCTCCTTTGCGACCTTTGCGTCTTCGCGTTAAAAATATCCGTTTATCCGCGTTCAAAATTCCTCCGGGAAAGTTACCCCTCGCTGATGCGAAGTCTAAGGAATTTTCCACGAGATCGCTGCGTGTCGGGCCATGGGGCATTGGGACAAACGGGACAAGATCGGACATCAAAACGCGACCCGATCACTGACGCAGCCGCTGACAAAAGCCAGCGACCTTAACCGCAGCCGCAAATGATTTTCGATATACGGCTTAGCGGTTTTCGCACAAGATCGTTTAATTTACGGTTTCTATTTTCAAAGTGAAACACGTTTTCCTCGCAAGCCATTGAAAAATCAGCACTTAACCTGTCTCACTTTTGCCAAAAAAGAAACGAAAGTGAAACAAGAATAGAACGGTGGCTAAAAGGGCATCGGATTCTGGACTTTGGATTTGAGATCTGAGTTCTGAGTTCTGAAATTTCAGATCGCATGTCGCGGAATGGCGAAAATCACGCATTTTCTTCCGAAACCCTTGGAAATCCGCCCGATCTGCGAGATCCGCGTTGAAAATTGCTGCAAAATCAACCCTTACGCATGTGCGAGCTAAAAAAATTACCACGCGATCGATGCGTGTCGAATTCGGGGAAAACGGGTCAACGAGACAAAGGATATCGGGATTTGGGAAGAATTGTAAATATTTTTTATTTAACATTCTTGGATTCGCTTTGTTTTCTATCACATCACCATTTGAATCCGAAAAAGATTGAGTTTTCGAATAAAAAAATTATAGACTCGTAAAGTCGCCGTAAATTGAACCCAAGGAAGTATCCGATCAGATGAAAAGAACCCTATATGTTTTCGCAGTGGCAGCGGCTATTGCTTTTGTTTTGGGATTAAGTTCAAAGCCGTCAGAGGCTGTTGCTGCTGGAGATGATGCGGTTTCGACTGAACGTTCGCGCTCATTCGCACGACTTATCGAAAAGAGCGCGACACAGCCGGTTCGCGTGATAGTCGGCTTACGGGGGGCTGAAGGCGAAGCCGAACTTACAAATGAATCCGGCAGAACCGCTCGAAGATCTTCGATCAAAGAGGTTCAAGAGGCCTTTTTGGCCGACCACGCTGAATTGGCGAGGGGAAATAGCTCCAAGCTTTTCGAATACATCCCGTTTATCGCTTTTGAAACTGACGCCGCGTCGCTGCTGAGAATGGAAAAGGACAGCCGCGTCGTCAGCATTGAAGAAGATGTAGCAGACGCTCCGACTTTAGGGCAAAGCATCTCAGTGGTTGGAGCCCCTGCTGCCTGGACTGCAGGTTATACCGGAACAAACTGGGCCGTAGCTGTGATGGACACAGGCGTGGACAAGAACCATAATTTTCTTAGCGGAAAGATCGTTTCCGAGGCGTGCTTTTCTTCGACTGTCGCGGGAGCTTCGCCTTCGACGAGTGTTTGCCCCGGTGGCGTTTCTCAGTCAACCGCGGTTGATTCGGGGCTTCATTGTGCATTAACGACCTCGGGCTGCACCCACGGAACCCATGTGGCGGGCATAGCGGCGGGAACCGGAACAAGTTCACACGGGGTTGCTCGCGGAGGGAATATTATCGCAGTCCAGGTGTTTTCACAGTTTAGCCAAGCTAGCAATTGTGGAAGCAACCCCGCCCCTTGCGTTCTATCCTATGTTTCTGACCAGATCCTTGGCCTCGAGCGAGTTTTGACGCTTAGCAGTTCGATCAACATTGCGGCTGTGAATATGAGTCTAGGCGGCGGTTCGAACTCGACCCACTGCGATGTTCCGCAAGCCGCCCGCAAAGCAGCGATCGACAATTTGAGAGCGGTTGGCATCGCGACTGTTATCTCTTCCGGGAACAACGGTTTTACAAATGCGATCGGAGCACCTGCGTGTATATCGACAGCGATCAGCGTCGGGTCAACAGGCGATGGCAGTTCGGGCGCAACGCTCGATGTTGTTTCAAGCTTCTCGAACAGTGCTGCGATCCTGGATATGCTTGCACCGGGCCAATGGATATCGTCTTCAATACCGGTTACAGGCTCGTCCAATTCTTTCTCGAACTTTGCAGGCACCTCGATGTCAGCACCGCACGTTGCGGGGGCTGTCGCATTGATGAAGCAAAAAGTGCCTGGGGCCTCTGTCACACAGATAAAATCCGCCCTGTTGCAAACAGGCGTGTCGATCACCGACGGCCGAAATATGATCGTCAAACCTAGATTGAATGTTGATGCGGCGGTTCAAGCTCTTTCTGGGAGTGTGCCTTTCGACTTTGACGGTGATGGAAAGACGGATGTTGCGATCTTTCGGCCGGTGG
>CAZXTS010000019.1:20742-24939 GCA_964643745.1 uncultured Chloracidobacterium sp. | reverse complement strand
CGGCTGTCGCCGACGCGAGTCGCAAAGATCACAAACACTTTGCGTCGCGAGCGGGGTGGAACGCTTCGCCATCGAACCTATGCCGAACGTTCCATTGGAAAAACGGAACAATGGGAGGTCACTAAAAAGCTGTTCGATTTTCATGCGAAGCGGCTTGGGCTTCGCGGTCATGAAAATGAAGAAACAACGAACCCGGCTGATACGATAACGCAGCCAATGCTGTTCTCGGCTCTTTGAAAACTGAAACAAGAACCTGTCGACTAGAGCTGATCGTTAGTCGATGACCATTCTATATCCGACACCGCGAACGGTCCTTAAGATCTGCGGATTCGACGGGTCGTCTTCAAGGTATTTGCGGAGCCTGACGATAAAATTATCGATCGCTCGAGTGTCGGTATCCTCCTGCAAGTCCCAGACTTCTTCAAGGATCGTCTTGCGGGAAACCGCTTCGCCCTTGTGTTCGAACAGATAACGCAAGAGCTTGATCTCCATCAATGTGAGCTGGTGGACGCCGTCATCGGTCAAGAGTTCCAGGTTTGCAAGATCGACCGTCTTTCCGTTGATCACAAACCGATCGCCGATCTTCTTTTCAGCATCTGCGATCTTTGACCATTCCGAACGCCGAAGCAGGCCGTTCACCCGGGCTAGGAAGATCTTTAGTTCAAAAGGTTTTGGAAGATAGTCGTCAGCACCGGCTTCAAATCCTGCAAGAACGTCCTCTGGCCGGTCTCGCGCGGTCAACATCAGTATGGGTGTGAAATCTCCGCGTTCGCGAAGTTGTCGTGCGGCTTCAAATCCATCGATCCCCGGCAGCATCACATCCAGAACGATCGCCCCGAATCGGTCATTCTCTAGCGCGGAAAGGCCCGCTTCAGCATCGGCGACAAGGGTCGCTTCGTAACCCTCAGCTTCGAGATTGAATTTGAGCCCTTGGGCAATATGTTGTTCGTCTTCAACTATCAGCAGCTTCATATCTTGAAAGTGGAAGGTGAACGGCAAACGTACTGCCACAACCCGGACCGCGGCTGTCGGCCTTTATTCGCCCGCCATGTCGTTCGATGATGGATTTGACTATAAACAGACCGAGTCCGGTTCCCTTTGTTTCATCACCCGGCGTTGCCACACGATGGAAACGCTTGAACACGCGTTTCAGCTCACCGGCCGGGATTCCGCGGCCTTTGTCGCGGATCACCACGGCGACTCGCTTTTGCAGTGTCGCCGGACGCACGCGAACGGAGATCTTCCGGTCTTCGTCGGCAGAATATTTGACGGCATTGTCCAGCAGATTAATAAACGCTGTTTTAAGTTCGCCCTGATCGGCCGAAACTATCTGCGGTTTATCGGAAAGTGTCAGTTTTATAGTGCCTTCATTGAAGTTGTATCCGGATCGTATAGTTTCGACCGATTCTGCCACCACCAAATTAAGGTCAATATCGGTCACATTATATTCGCGCCGCTTTTCCATGGTTCGGCCGGCTTGCAACACTTGCTCGACGGTATTCAACAGGCGATCGCTGTCGGCAAGCATGATGTCGTAAAACTCCTGGCGTTTTTCCTCTGTGACATTACGAGATTTTAGCGTTTCAAGATAGAGCTTGATCGAGGCGATAGGGGTTTTCAGTTCATGCGTTACGGAATTGAGAAAAGCATCTTGCCGTTCTGTATTTCTGATCTCGCGGACAAGAAAGACTGTATTCAATATCAATCCGGTTATGATCAATGCAAAGAAAACAATGCCTAGAACGAGTATCACAACCTCGCTTATGCTGAGCAGTATCCACCCAACATTCAGCGCAATGGCAAGTGCCGAAAGGCAGATACCAAATATGAGGAAGAATATCGCTGTTTTGCGTCGTCGCATCTATTGACTCTGAGTTTAAAAGTAAATAGGCAAAAGTAAATCCGCGATTTACTTTTGCCCTTCGTTTTTTGTTATCTCGCAAGACCTAGGCGGCATCGGTGGCCGGCACCAGATCCGAGGCCTCGTGTTCCATTTCTGATTTCTTGTGTTTACCGCTGTAGGCGTAAACGTCAGAGATTACGCCCAACTTCTCGAGGATACGGATCTGGACCCAATTAACATCAAATTCGTACCAAGCGATGCCGTGCTTCGCCGAGCGAGGATAAGCATGATGGTTATTATGCCAGCCTTCACCAAACGTGACGGCTGCAACCAGAGCGTTATTACGCGAATCGTCACGAGTTTCGAAGCGGCGCGTGCCCCACAGATGTGTCGCGGAATTTACGAGCCACGTAAAATGCCATCCAAGTACCGTCTTCAGAAAGATTCCCCAAAGAAGCATCGTCCAGCCGCCGATCGCCAACAATCCCATGCCAACCACTATGGTGGGCACGATGTAGTACTTATTTATCAATTGGTGTACTCGATCGTTCGCAAAATCAGGGCAATACCGCTGCATGTCGGCCCATGTTTGATGTTGGGCCTTACCACGCATTATCCAGCCCATATGCGACCAATATGTCCCGTTACGCGGGCTATGCGGATCTCGGTCAGTTTCAGTAAAGGCGTGATGGACGCGATGAGTTGTCACCCATGTGAGCGGGCCCGATTGCAATGCCAACGTTCCAAATATGCTCAAAGTGTATTCCAACCATTTTGGAGCCTTGAAACCACGGTGCGTCAGAAGTCGATGGTAGCCGATGCCGATCCCAAAACTTCCGGCAACCCACCAAAGAATAAACGCAGCTGTTAGGTTCGCCCAACTAAAATTGAACAGCGCGACAACCGCCAAAATATGAAAAATGATCACAAAGATCAGTGTGTGCCAATTTATCCTGTTGTGTTCGCCAGCCATCGTAATCGATTTTTCCATCGCTCCCTCGCTCGAATGATCTATCGGATTTGACGCAGAACTACGTCTGCATCTGTAGCCTAACAGGTTTACAGTGCATTGATTGTAAGAGTTTTGTAACAGTCGGCTGGGGCTATTAGATTTGCAATTCGCCTTATGGAATATTAATATTTTATAACTTAAACTAATATAACCAACTAGGTCCTTGCTTCAGCCGTACCTACTAGTTTTCATCTGTCGGACGTTTCCTATTGGTATCTGCCCTCAGAAGTTTCCGTAAAAAGAAATGAGTGAATTTTCTTCAAGCCGTTTTGAAAACGGATACTTGAATTTGATTCAGCTGAGGGGACTAGAATTTTCAAGCGACAACATTACCGAGGTCTGGGATGAAATTTCCCGCTCTTGCCAAAAACACGGAAGCACCGAAGTGCTGATAGAGGCCGAGGAATTTAACCGCGACCTTGATATCGCCGACGCTTTTGATTCGGGTGTGGCCGCATCGCAAGTCGCACGGGGCTTAATGATCGCACTTTGCTTTAGCAGCTATGATCTGGATGACAACCTTGAATTTTTTAAGACCGTTGCACTTAATCGGGGAACCCGGATCGAATTCTTCGATTCGGTTGAGGCGGGTATCGAGTGGCTTGGAGTCACGGAAACACCTTGAAAACGTGTTTGTTTATTTGTTTCCTGCCTGAGCGAAAGTTAGATTAAATCTCAATGGCCCGGCCGAAGAAATCCAAGATCACACTCTACATTGAATACGCCATTGCCAGGTCAATTTTTGGCCTGCTTGGATTGCTCCCGCGGCGGGCGGCCATCGCACTTGCCACGCTAATTTCAAAGATCGGTTATAAGGTTTTGGGGCGGCTTCGTAAAACGGGCCTTAGAAATCTTGAGCTAGCCTTTCCCGACCGCTCCCTTGAAGAACGCGAAAGAATTCTCAAAGGCACGTTCGAAAATCTAGGACGCGTTTTGGGTGAGGTAAGTCAGTTTCCAAAGTACACCCGAGAAGATATTGGAAAAATAGTTGACTTTACCTTCGATGAGGAAACTACAAAGCTTTACGAGCAGATCAAGCGTGAAAAACGCGGCGTCGTCATAACAACCGGGCATCTTGGTAATTGGGAGATGCTCGTTTTTGCATTTGCCGCCCTGTACGAACCGATGTCCTATTTGGCCCGGCCGCTCGACAACCCGCTTCTGGAAGAACTTACCGTAGGGATAAGAACCCGTTTCGGTGCTCGCCCATTAAACAAGACAAATTCGGCGATGCTCGCAATAAAGTTGTTACGAGGCGGAGAATTTCTCGGCGTACTTGCAGACGTGAACGCCCACCCGAAGGAAGGCGTCTTCGTCCCGTTCTTTGGAGTTGATGCGTGTA